>QHOM01000047.1 GCA_003218785.1 Verrucomicrobiota bacterium | reverse complement strand
GCTCGTATCGAAAAGCTCGGAGATAGCATTTCTCAACGAATGGCTCGAGGAAGTGAAAGCGAAGCGTCCGCTCTCGAAGTTGGAGATCATGCAGCGCGAGATGGAAACTGCGATTACAAAAGAACTCTACGAGCGTGCTGCGGAATTGCGTGACGCCATCAAGCTGCTGAAGGCGAAGGACCGTTAAAATTGTCGAAACGCCTGCTCGCGAATGGAGCCGCAGCGACGCGAGCAACATGAATGGACAAGTCTAAAAGCTGAGTGAGCAGCAGCGAATGAGTCAAAACTTTCGGAGTTAAGCCATCGGCACGCGTAAACTTGAATCATTGCCCCTACTGGTTCCTCCTGGCTCTTCACTACGGGACGTTCATAAATCATAGGACTTTCGCAAACCGGGTAGCGACCCAGCTTTTTAACACCGGGGTTGGGATGGGATTTTATTTTGGCGAGCCCCGAAGGGGGACGACAAAAAATCTGCTGGTTTCAAGCCGTGCCGAAGGCACCTAACGACACCGTAGCCGCAGGCACTTATGCCTTTGCCTTACACGGTACCGGCCCGGACCACCGAGCGGATCGAGATCCTGAAAAAGCTCCCGCCCAATCAGCCGGGGGGATCCGCACGCCGCGGTCTATCCGCTCTCCTCTTCGACGACGGCAACCAGCTCGAAACCACCAACCAATGCATCGCCATCGCGCGCGCCGGCCGCACTTCTCCTGAGGAAAAGCAACTGCTCGAAGAGAACGCCACGCGCCGGCGGGGCGCGGCCCCGCCGTTCTCGCACGATGGGGCGTTGCCTTCACTGACTCCTTCGCCTAACAAATCGACACCGTGAGCCGCGTGGCACAGGCTGCCAGCCTGTCTCGTCAGACAGGCATCTTGCCTGCCGCTTCTGAACGACGCGCCGGCTGACTTTCAGCCAACGACTCTGGACTAGCGGGCCTCCACCTCCCGCGGCAACCGTCGTTCCGAGAGTCACTCGAAACTATGGAAGCAGCGCCGGGAATGGTTGCGGCCTTGGAATACCGGACGGGCGAGCAGCCGCAGCTACGGGGGGTTAAGTAAGTTGTGTGCGTAGGTGATCGCGGTCGGCAGGTTCTTCGCGTCGGTCTGGTGGACTTCGACATAATTCATCCCATAGAGGATCCCTCGATCGACCGCAGCCATCAAGGCGAGCGCAGGGTCAATCGGAACTCCGCAGTTCACGGTGTAGTTGGGGTCGCCGAAGCAGAAATAAAGCATCTGCCCGGCCACGTCCGGTTGACTAATCCACAAGAGATTCCAGACGGAAAATTCGTCCCCGGGTGGTAGGGGAATACAGAGATCCGCGCACCGATCCGTCATCAGGGCAGTTCGCGGGCGAGTTGCAGGAGGTGTACGCAGTGATCAACATTTTTGGCCAATCGTTGAAGCTCCTCCACGAAGCAGGAAATTGGCTGGCGGACTCTTGAATCATGCGGCTGCTCTATCCTCCTGACTCCTCACTAAGCCGCTCAATCACAGAGCGACGCGCCCTTGCATTTTCACAGGTGGCATCTAGCTATGTTGCGGTATGAAAACTGTACTCTGTTCGCTGATCCTGAGCGTTTCTTTCATTCTTCCTGTACGCGCCGATCTCACGATTGTCTACGCCTCAACCGTGCGACCGGCGTCGCAAACGCCAAAGGACCAGGCAGCTCAGGAATCTGGAGCCGCCACGAATATCACGATCAAGATTAAGGGCGACAGAGCGCGCATTGATGCTTCCCCACAAGTCACTACAATTTTCGACGGGAAAACGGGCGAGGTGATCACTCTGTTGAACGACCAAAAGACGATCGTCCGTATTTCATCCGACAAAATGAAGGCCGTCACCGATATGTTAAACAAGTTTGGTAGCAAGAAAGCGGCTCCTGAAAAACCCAAGCTGACGCCGACGGGTCAGAAGGAAACAGTGAACGGTTACGAAACCGAACAATACACTTACGACGCGCCGGATTTCAAAGCGATCTACTGGATCGCGCCTCATTATCCCAACGGCGCTGCCATTCTGGCGCAACTTCAATCTATCAAATCCGAATTCTGGGATGCGGCCAATACAAGAATGCCTGACTTTCGCGATTTCCCCGGGCTGCCGATTCGCACACGCATGATCATCGGTAAAGAAGCTCAGGCAGACAAGTCCAGCTCGAGCTCTTCCGATCACGCTACGGAAATCACGAGCACCATCACCTCCGTGAGCCAGGAGCCGATCAGCGATAGCGAGTTTATCGTGCCAAATGGTTTTAAAGAAACGAAGCTGCCGGACATTTTTAACAAAAGGAGTGCGGCTCCGTTCGGTTCGCCGAATCCGTAACGCTAGCCTCTGACTGTTGTGCGCCCGGGCGCTTCACTAGTGCTGGCATCGTGCTTGCCAAGACGGGTCGCATTGCTCTCCGAAGCCGCCTTTGAATTTGAAACCGTTACGCCGTATTGCCATCGCTACTTGCGCGCCGAGGCTGGCAGGATGGCCCGGGTGATAACAGGTGGTGGCTGTGGCTGGCGGGGTGGCGATTTTATCGCCTTTGGTCTTGCTCGCAGTCAACATCCTGCACGACTGGACGCATGATGCTACGAGTCACAATCTGTTCCTTTTGAGTTTTTGATGTATGTGTTCATCAGTTTATCGGCTCTGCTCGGAGTTTTGCTCGGCTTTTTGTCCCGGCGTTTGTTGTAGTGACTATGAACAACCTAACAAGTGCGCTGCAGACAACGGCTCTGAAGAGCGACGCGCCTTTCGAGACCTCAGGCTATTTCACTGTTCACCAGCCCGTTCGCGGTTCCGCAGGAGCAGCGGTGCAATAGCCTTAAAGTAATTGCCAATGTAGATGAGATAGCCAATAAATGAAGCGAGCTGAACGTTGATCAGCCAAACGTGACGGGCACGAGAGATGAACAAATCAGGTTGGCTGCGAATGGCAAAGGCGCAGCCGAGATTCAGAAGAAAAAGCAGGGGAACAAGGATCCAAATGTTGAGCAACTGATCAGCCCTGGCCCGGGCGTAAAGGGTCTGATCGGCAAGGCTGGTCGATTCGGTGATGCGCGCGCGGATCAGCCGCATGTCGTAGATGAAAAGCAGCCAAACGACTGCTGCATAAGCGGCGCTCAGTTGAAACCACGCCAGAGGACTGTCGAGCCGGCTGAAAAGAATCGCCTCGCCAAGTGCGCAAGCGATGTAAAAAAAGTTGTGCCCAAACTCGAGAGGCCATTTGATCAAAGTAAGCGTGTGAATGATTGACCGTGACCAAAAGACAAAGATCACGCACAGACCGGCGGCAACATAGAGAAAATTCTCCCAATGCCGCACCGACATTGACGCGCGGGCATTGTCAGTTAAGAAAAAGAGCGCAACACCTTGGATGATGCTGACGAGCGTGAGCTCAATGTTTATCACCGTCGAATCGAGTTCACGGCGGCTCTCGCTTGACGGATTCACGAGGGGATTGCTAATCGCTCGATAATCAAGGTGTCAAGCTGTCGGTCAGAAGCCAACCAAATCGCTTCAGGGGCCATAGCGGCCACAGGCTGGTTGCTACACGAGGCTATGACCCCGTTGCTGCCCGCTGCGCAGGAGCTGCGCGAAGTGCGGTGCGACGTTCGCCTCAGCGGGCCAGAACGACGTCTTTTTTTGTCCAGCTGTGGACCTGGCGGCAATGGGGGCAGGTGAATTTAGGCGTCTTGACTTTGGCTGCGGCCCAGAGTTGTTCTTCGATGGTTTGACCGGTCGCGGTGAGTTTCGCGGTGGAAGGACACCGCACGAGCAGCCGTTTAATGACCGGTCCGTTTTTTACTTTCCGTGGCGAAGCGGTTGCGAAAAATTTCATCTTAATTTCTTTCTATGCGAGTCGATAAACGATGCGCGCCTTGTCGATATCGTAAGGAGACATTTCGAGTTTCACGCGGTCGCCAATCGTAAGGCGAATAAAACGTTTGCGCATTTTTCCCGAAATATGCGCGAGCACGAGATGTTCGTTCGCCAGCGCGACGCGAAACATTGTGCCTGGAAGAACGGACAGGATTGTCCCTTCCACTTCGATAGCTTTTTCTAGACCCATGTTTGATTGGGCAAGCCGGCCCTCGAAATGTTTCCGGGGGCCGGCTGGACCATGCTTTACCGGCGAAAACTGGCGTACGGCCGACGGTTATTGCCGGACGGGCGCGGGCGCTCTTCGCGCGGGCGCGCTTCGTTGACCGCCAAAGCGCGGCCGCCGAGTTCCTTGCCGTTGATTGCCGCCTTGGCGGCATTGGCTTCAGCCGTGTCGTTCATCGTGACGAATGCGAAGCCGCGGGACTTGCCCGTCATGCGATCCATCATCAGCGCTACTTCGGCGACTTTGCCGTGTTGTTCGAAAAGATCCTGAAGATCGTTCTCGGTGGTCTCAAAGGAGAGATTTCCTACATATAGTTTCATTGTGACTTGATTTTGGAAAATAACTGCCAGCTACAGAGCCGTTCCCGGGAATCGGGTTTCAAATCACCACTGAGAAAATCTCAACTGACGATCTACCACGCTACGAACAGAACAGAACTTGATCCAATAGGTCGCTATTGTCGCCTGCTTTTCGCGAAACACAAGTGATAATTTCTCCGGTTAGATCGTGCCTGGAGGGACTCGAACCCACAACCTTCTGATCCGAAGTCAGATGCTCTATCCGATTGAGCTACAGACACAGCGACATTTTAGGTTTTAGATTGTCGATTTTAGATTTGAAGGACGAATCCACATACAAAATCGGCAATCGGGAATCGAAAATCGATGTGGGGTGGCCGACGGGACTCGAACCCGCAACAACCAGAACCACAATCTGGGGCTCTACCATTGAGCTACGGCCACCATCGATTCGCTGCCCAAGGGCAAGTTTAAGATTCGCATCTCGTTTTGCAAAGAAAAGGGCTCGCTTTTTTGATTTGCTTCCCTCATTCTCGGGGCACGTGCAAGGCCGGATTGCAAGTTCCCCCAGCTCGATTATCATTGCGCCTCGTCGTCGCATGAAGGAAATCGGTTCGGTTTTACTCGCCGGTTTCTTTTTTCTCCTGGCGGCGGGTTATCTTCGAGGGCAGCAGGACGATCCGAGCGAAATTTTTCTTAAAGCCTACCTGTCGGCCCAGCAGGGCGAAAAACTGGAGCACGAGAACCGGCTTAAGACGGCCTTGGCCAAATATCGATTTGCGGGAAGCTTGATCGAGGAAATGCGCAAATCGCACGCTGACTGGCAGCCTGCCATCGTCGAGTATCGCGGCCGTAAAATCAGCGAGGGCATCCTGCGAATTCAGGATAGGATGTCGAGGCAAAATGATTTGGCGACGGACGCAAGTCGTTTGCCGGAAGTTGCCCCCTCGCTGCCCGAGAGTGACGCATGGTCCGAGCCCGGCCCCGAAGTTGTGGCGCCGCAGGGAGCCGAACGGATTGCTCAAGTCCCCAGTGACGCCGCGATCAGGGAGGCAACCAGGAAAATGCGTAGCAAGGTCGATCAACTACAGACAGCGCTGGAAAAATCGCGCGCCGATCTCGAGACCGCGCGAAAGGAAAAGGAACTCGTAAACACTCGCTTGAAGGAAACCGCTTCCAAGCTGGAGAAAGCACAAAACGAAATCGAGACATCCAAGAAATCAGAGGGGCAGGTTCGCGATCAACTCGCGCAGGTTCAAGAGTCGTTAAAAGCGCTCCAATCGTCGCGAGACAGTAGTACCAAAGAGCAACAGCAATTGCGTGCAGAGGTCGCCCGCTTGAAAGATGCCGTTGCCGCCGCTGAAGAGGCTCGCGTTACGACGGAAAAGCAAAGGGATCAGGCCAACACAAAATTCGCCGAGGCAAATAAGCAAATCGCAACGCTGATGCAGGAACGGGATGAGGCGCTCGCTCAGTTGAAAGGGATGAAGGAAGCGGAGCAACGGGTTCAGGCGCTTCTGAGCGAGAATAGCGATTTGAAACAACGACTCGCAAATGCAGAGAAAGACGTGCGGGAACTTGCCGAGGATGCACCGAAAAACGCGGAGGAATTTGCCAAGGTGAAGCAGCAAGTGACGGAACTTCAACAGCAATTAGCTGAAACTCAGAAACAAAATCAATATTTCGAGGCGCGGGTTGCGGAGCTTGGCGTCCAACTGGATGAGGCTAGCTCAGCGGTGCAGAACGCCAAGCTCATGGGCGCAAACAGAGAGGACACCGCGCAGCTGGCCAAAGAAAACGAACTCCTGCGAAACGTCATTGTTCGGGAACGCCAGGAGGAAGCGCATCGTTACCAGGCAAAGAAATTGATGCTTG
Organism: Verrucomicrobiota bacterium; assembly: GCA_003218785.1. GTDB lineage: Bacteria > Verrucomicrobiota > Verrucomicrobiia > Chthoniobacterales > UBA10450 > Udaeobacter. The sequence continues at coordinate 13,100 of QHOM01000047.1, read as the reverse complement.
CGGAGCTGGATAAACTAAAGATCAAGTCTGATGCTTTAAACAAGCAGATCGAATTCCTTGCGCAGCCGGTCACAAAATTAAGCAGCGAGGAGCTCGCTTTACTGCGGCAGCCAGTGGTCTCCATTTCAGACGAGAACTCTGGTACGTTGAAAGCGAGTTTTATTTTTGCCAAGAAATCGCCGGCAGACTCGGTCGAGCTCGCTGAGCCAGATGCCAAAGAAAAATCGCCGTCTGACAGCGCTGGAGCGACAACCGATAACTCCAACGACGCCCCACCCAGCGACGTCAAACCGGAAGTGCCAGATGATCTGCAAAATGTTGCCCGCGCCGCCAAAGAGAACTTTGAGCAGGGCGAATATGGGACGGCCGAAGAACAATATCAGGAGATCCTAACCAAAAGCCCTAATAACCTTTATGCGCTTTCCAATCTCGGCGTGGTCTATCTTCGCAGCGGCAAGTTTCGGTCGGCCGAATCGACCCTGATGAAGGCTCTGAAGATTTCGCCCAACGAAGAGTTTTTGCACACCACACTCGGAATTGTCTATTATCGGCAATCCAAATTCGACAATGCGCTGGCCGAATTAGGCCAGGCGGTCGAGATCAATCCCAAGAGCGCCACTGCTCATAATTATCTCGGCATTACCGCGAGCCAAAAAGGGCGGCAGAAAGAAGCAGAGAAGGAAATACTTCAGGCCATCGCGAACAATCCTGATTACGCGGACGCCCACTTTAATCTGGCGGTGATTCTCGTCACGACACAACCTGCTTCAAAAGAGTTAGCCAAGCGGCACTACACCAAGGCCACTGCGCTCGGCACCCGGCCCGATCCGTCACTTGAGAAATTGCTGCAGTGACCACAGGATCGACAATCGATCTTGCGTTGGTAACAAACGAATTTAGTCTCTCGGCCAACGTGCGCTTTCTCCGCGCTTCTTTCATTGCGCTATGCACGGCTCTTGTCGGCTGCATTCTTGCATTTTTTTGTCGGCGATTATTTGGCGCGGCTCGCCCATGTCCCGGAAATGGAAGGGCAGCGGGGGATGACCATCATTTTTCTGTGCGTGCCGCTTGGCATCCTGGCGGGTTTGGTTATCGGAATCGCCTCGGCCATCTTAGTTCGGCGGGAGGGGTTTTCCGGCTTTCTCATTGCGCAGGGTTGGTCGCTTCGGTCGTCTGCAGCCTCGCTGGTCTGTTGTTTGGCGTTCCGTACCTGTTATCGGACAAAACTCCACGCATCGATGGCAAACAACTTGAGTTGCAGTTCGAATTTCGCGCGCCATCGACTGTTAAGATTCCGGATCAGCCTGATGGTTACAGCATTCGGGCAAGTCTGTACCTCGACAATCGGCAATCCGAATTCGCATTCATCGACTGGGACGCCATCACAGAAAATGCCGAACAGGTCACAATCCCGGGACGTATTGCCTTACTCACGCATAGCAAGAGCCGATCGCTCCTCGCATCGATCGGTAATGCGGAGGAAGCGTCGCAGTTCATCGAGCTAAAACTTCCGCCCAGTCCGCGCAAGGAAGATGAAACATGGTCCGATTGGATAAGCGCAACTCAACGTGCCGATCTTACTCCCGTTCCCAAACTGGAACGGTTCGCAATCCGCTATCGCGTTCAACCGGTTGACCGTTGATTCTGTAGCGGCGCCTGTGAGCGCCGAATCCCATCGTGCAACCCTTTCTCACCGCCAACTGGCGTTATCTGGCCATGCTGAATTTCGTTGTTGATCCTCGTATTCTGACGCCGCTCGTCCCTCCGGGCACCGAGATCGATTACGAAAATGGCGAAACGTTTCTGAGTATCGTTGGCTTTCTCTTTCTTGACACGCGCTTGCTCGTCCTTCCGATTCCGCTGCATCGGAACTTCGAAGAAGTGAACTTGCGCTTCTATGTTCGGAAAAGATCTGCTGATACATGGCGGCGCGGCGTTGTTTTTATCCGTGAGCTTGTGCCGCGCCGCGCCATCGCTCTCGTCGCCCGCGCATTTTATGGTGAACGCTACGTCGCGTTACCGATGCGACATGCGATCATCGATGACGGCGCGCACGTCTCCGCGGAGTACAGCTGGCGACGCGGGAAGAAATGGGAATCGCTCGAGGTGAGCGCCACCGGAGAGCCGCAATCAATTCCGGCAGGTTCGCACGCCGAATTCATCACCGAACACTATTGGGGTTACACCTGCGCAGGGACGGGCTGTAGCGAATATCGAGTGGAACACCCGCGCTGGAAAGTTCGGAATGCAGCTACATCCGCGCTTCGCGCTGACGTGGCGACTCTTTACGGTGAGCAATTCGCTGAAACGTTGGCGCGCCCGCCGCGCTCTGCATTCATCGCCCAGGGTTCAGCAATCACGATCGAACGCCGATCGATCCTTCTGTAGCAGCCGCGGGTGTTTGAGAATCGCGGTTATTTATTTTTCGCCAGCAATTGTCTCAGCACAAATGGAAGAATTCCCCCGTGGAGGTAATAATCGATTTCAATCGGCGTATCGATCCGAAGTCTCACCGGCACAGAGCGCTTCTCGCTGTTTTTGCTTAGGATCTCGAGCCCTACATTTTTGCTAGGCTTTATTTCGCTAGACAATCCGGTAATCGAAAAGATTTCCGAACCGTCGAGTCCAAGCGATTGCGCAGTTGTTCCATCGGGAAATTGCAACGGCAACACGCCCATACCGACAAGGTTGGAGCGATGAATCCGTTCGAAACTCGCCGCGATCACCGCCTTAACGCCCAATAAACGCGTTCCTTTCGCCGCCCAGTCGCGTGATGAACCAGTGCCGTACTCGTGACCAGCCAGGATGATCAACGGCGTCTTTGTTTCAGCGTATTTCATCGCTGCGTCGAAGATTGACATCTGCTCGTCGCTTGGCTGATGCAGCGTGATTCCGCCTTCCGTTCCAGGCGCCATCAAATTCTTAATCCGCACATTCGCGAATGTCCCACGGGTCATCACCAAATCGTTCCCGCGCCGGCTGCCGTAGCTGTTAAAATCAGAGTGCTCGATCCCGCGCGAAATCAGATATTGCCCGGCTGGCGACGTAGCCTTGATTGCGCCGGCGGGCGAAATGTGATCGGTCGTGACGGAATCGCCGAAAATGCCCAAGGCGCGTGCGCCACGGATTTCCTCGATATGTCCGGGCTCCATCGAGAAATTCTCGAAAAAGGGCGGCTCGTGAATGTAATCGCTCTTCTCGTCCCACTGGTAGATGTCGCCCGTGCTCGATGGAATTTCGTTCCACTTCGGATTTTGATCCGCGAAGTCGCGATAAAGTTTGCGGAACGTCTCCGGCTTCAGCGCGGATTGCATCGTGTGGCGGATTTCACTGAGGTTCGGCCACAGATCACGCAGGAAAGTTTCTTTGCCCTGCTTGTCTTTTCCGAGCGGTTCGCGGGACAGATCGATATGTACTCGGCCAGCCAGCGCAAAGGCGACTACCAACGGCGGCGACATCAGGAAATTTGCCTTGATATGTTGATGCACGCGCGCTTCGAAGTTTCGGTTCCCCGAGAGCACGGAAGCTGCAACCAGGTCGAATTCATGGATCGCCTTCTCGATGTTTGGATGCAGTGGCCCGGAGTTGCCAATGCAGGTGGTGCAACCATATCCGACGAGATTAAATCCGAGCTGATCGAGATATTTTTGCAGTCCCGTTTTTTCCAGATAATCGGAAACGACGCGCGACCCGGGCGCGAGCGAAGTTTTCACCGCAGGATCGATGCGCAGCCCGCGCTCGACCGCTTTTTTTGCGAGTAAACCGGCTGCGATCATCACACTCGGGTTGCTGGTGTTCGTGCAGCTCGTAATTGCCGCGATCAGGACGCTGCCATGACCGATGCGGCTATGCCCATGTGCAAACACGTCGCTGGATTCAGCTTCAATTTCTCTCCCGGGATCGGGCGTCGGCCGATTCGCGATCATCTCGATCTTATTAAGCTCGTCACCCGGATTGATCCCCTGATCTTCTTTTTTATCGGTCGAAGCCATGTCGCCGTTGCGCGGCGCGCTCCCGTTCAGTTCCACGACATGTTTTTCGCGAAGATCGACATTTACTTTTCCGTAACCGCCGTCTCTTACCGGCTTCTCGAGCAACGCGCGAAATGTCTTCCCCAGCTCCGGCAAATTGATTCGGTCCTGCGGTCGTTTTGGACCGGCGACGCTCGGCTGCACCTCCGCGAGATCCAAATCAATATCGACGCCGTAAACGATTTCGCCTTTCCGGGGCATTCCGAACATTTCTTGTGCGCGAAAATAATTTTCGAACGCGAGGCACTGTTCATTGCTGCGTCCGGTAGCACGCAAGTACGATCGGGGACCGGCAGCGAGGCTGCACCTTCGCCATAAAATTCGACAAATTTACCCACGACTTTTTGTGCGCGCAGCAATTCCGTGATGCGTAAAACGAGATCCGTCGCGGTTACACCTTCGCGCAATTGTCCGCTCATGTGCACACCCACCACTTCCGGCGTGAGAAAATAAACCGGCTGTCCGAGCATGCCAGCTTCCGCTTCAATTCCACCCACGCCCCAGCCAACCACGCCGAGACCGTTGATCATCGTCGTGTGCGAATCAGTGCCGACCAGTGTGTCAGGATAGAATATTTCCGACCTTTGCCCTCTGACCTCTGACTTCTGACTCAGCACTCCTTTTGCCAGGTATTCCAGATTAACCTGGTGAACGATGCCGATGCCTGGCGGAATGAGCTGAAAAGTCTTAAACGCCTGCTGTCCCCACTTCAAAAACTGATAGCGCTCGCGATTGCGTTTGAATTCCATTTCCAAATTGAGTTGGAGCGCTTTCGCTGACCCAAAGAAATCCACTTGCACCGAGTGATCGACCACAAGGTCAACCGGCACCAGCGGCTCAATGATCTTCGGGTCGCCGCCAAGTCGTTTCACCGCGTTGCGCATCGCTGCAAGGTCGACAACCAGCGGCACGCCGGTGAAATCCTGAAGTGACTTTTTTCCCATCGCAATTTCGCAGTACCGATTCGAGCACGATGCGAATGCTCACTGGCAATCGGGAAATTTTCTCAATGCCCTGTTCTTCCAACGCCGGCAGCGAATACAGAAATCCTTCGCGGCCGTTACCGGCGTCGAATTTCGTCAGCGTATTAAATTCGTCCTTCATTCAACCCGTGTCATTCCGAGCGGAGTCGAGGAATTTCTCATCGTTTTTCGGAAAGCTTACTATTCTCCAAAATAACGTCGGAATGAAGTGAGAGATCGTTCGACTGCGCTGCGCTTCGCTCAGCATGGCAAAGGTCGCTCATATGAACTTTATCATTTTAGTTCCGCCAGCTTCGCTTTGATCTTATCGAAATCTGGCAGCTGCTTCGCGTCGTCGTTGCTGTCCGCGTATTGGATTACGCCGTCCTTATCGATAATGAACGCCGATCGTTTGGCAACGCCCGCCATACCGAGATTTAGTTGCGGCAGGAAGGAGTCGTACATTACGTCATAAGTTTTCGCGACCCTGTGTTCGTAATCGCTAAGCAGCGGCACCGTGATCTTCTCCTTTTGCGCCCACGCTTCCTGCGCGAACGGATTGTCGCCGCTGATTCCGTAAACGGCGGCGTTCATATTGCTGTAAGCCGACAGACCGCTACTCACGTCGCACATTTCTGTCGTGCAGGTGCCCGTGAAGGCCATGGGAAAAAAAAGAAGCAGCGTGTTCTTCTTCCCGAAATTGTTGCTCAGCTTGACCTGCTTCGGTCCATCGGCGGTCTTGGTCGATAATGTGAAATCTGGCGCTTTGGTTCCAACTGCAAGTGGCATAAATGAATCCTCCGGGTTCGAGTTAAAAAGGGGCCTTTCAGTATAAGATCGGCATGTAATCGGTCAAAAAGTTTACGGGGAATTTCCGCCACAGATTAACACGGATTAACACAGATTATTCTGACGAATAGGAGGAGAGGCTCTTCCAATTGAATATCCGTGTTTCATCTGTGTTCATCCCTGGCTTATGATTTCCGGCTATGGAACTTTTTTGGTGGTTGTTCACGACCGTACTGTTCGCCGTCGGTCTTATCGGCACGGTCCTGCCGGTGTTTCCGGGAACCACCATCATCCTCGCCGGCGCGGTCATTCACCGGATGATGCTTGGTCCGGAGAAAAGCGTCGGTTGGCGTAGCATTGTCCTTCTCGTTCTACTGACAGTCGCAACTTATGCGCTCGATTTTCTGAGCGGTTACGTCGGCGCAAAATATTTTGGAGCGACAAAATGGGGGATGTTCGGAGCTATCCTGGGCGCGCTCATCGGCGTGTTTTTCGGGATCCTCGGTTTATTGGTTTGGCCGGTGATTGGCGCGATCGTCGGAGAATTCATCGCTGGAAAAAGAATGATTGATGCCGGCCGGGCAGGCTGGGGGAGCTTATTGGGGAATCTCGGCGGAATGGTCGGCAAATTGATAATCGCGCTGGCGATGATCACGATTTTCCTCATGACCGTGCCGCCGCCATTTTGAATTTAGATGGAGCGAATCAGGAAACCAGGAAACCACGAAATTAATTGTTAACCCTTTTTTCTGCGGTCCTGATTCCTCTTGGATTCATGGCTTCCAGCTTTTCGATCTTGTGCTAAATTGCTCGCCGATGGCAGATGATCGCTGGTGAGCCGTTTGGCTTGCTGGAGGAAAGTCCGAACACCATACGGCAGCATGCCGCGTAGAACACGCGGGCGCCGCACTTGAAAAACTGCGGCGACGGAGAGTGTCACAGAAAAGACACCGCCGGTTCTTTGGCAACAAAGGCACAGGCAAGGGTGAAAAGGCGAGGTAAGAGCTCACCGCTCGCGGAGTAATTCGCGAGGCATGAAAAACCCCATGCGGTGCAAGACAAACAGAGGGAGGGCAGCCGGCCCGTTGATCCTCGGGTATCGTCGCATCTCGGTCCCGCAACTGCGGGATCGGACGTCCCGCGAAAGCGGGATGAGATAAATGATCATCCGCGTGAGCAAACACGCCGACAGAATTCGGCTTACCGCCATCGAAATATGAAGGGCGCTTTCGGAAACGAAGGCGCCCTTCTCTTTTTCGATTCGTATCGCGCTCGAAGACGTGATTAGATTTTACTTCCGATGCCTTCCGAACTGCCGCCTGAACAAGATCGTCCCGGCATTCCAATCCCGCCGCCGCTTCTATTCGTCCTGCCGAGCCTCGCGTCGCTCGCGCTCGAATGGTTCGTTCCGACCAGCTTTGTGCACGGGGCGTTTCGATGGATACTTGGCGCACTGCTAGTTTTCGCCGGAATCGCGTTGACCGTTGGCGGATTTATCACGCAGAAACGCGCCGGCACCGATCCAATTCCATTCAATCCGAGTACGCGCATCGTCGTGCACGGCGTTTATCGCTTCACCCGCAATCCGGTGTATGTCGGTTTCGCTTTGTGCACGCTTGGAATCGCGATGCTGGTCGATTCCGCGTGGATGCTGCTCGCCGTCCCGATCGGCCTCGTTCTTATGGATCGCGTCGTCATCGCGCGCGAAGAACGATATCTCGAGCGCAAGTTCGGAGAGGAATATCTCAACTACAAACGCCGTGTCCGGCGTTGGATCTAGCGTTCATTGGGCCGACAGGAATTCGGCTTACCCAGATCTCATACAAAAGGTGCTTTCGGAAACGAAGGCGCCCTTCGCCTTTCTTGCGAACTCTTCGGTTTCGTCGCCCATGTCCGAGGGAGGGAAGGCCCTAACCTCGGATTTTGCCCTAGCCGCCCGCTTAAACCACTTGTCAGCGGCGGCATGTCCGCGCGGCGATTTACTTCGTTTTGCGCCAGATGATATCTTCGTTGTTTCGGCGATCGATGAGCGCATCGACTTTTCCGTAATCGGCGTAGCGAAACAGAACGCGGCCCTCTACACGTTTGCGGAAAAAGATATCGGAAGTCTCCGGAAGGAGTTGCTCGCGTTTGCCTTTTCTCTCGACGTACAACTTTTCGCCCTCAATGGAAACGGTTTTGGTTTGTCCGGGCGCCAGCTCGTAAGTGGCAATAAAGTCCGCAAACTTTTTTGGATCGGCTTGGCCGACGGCGGGATCTTCATAATAGCGCATTGCCTGACTGGCCGCGATCTGCCACGTGCCGTTACGTCGCAGCCAGGTGTCTGTGCCGTGATAGCGAGCAGCGAGTTTTTGGCCGAAGACCGTTTCCGTCTCATCGAGATCGTAACTCAGGATCGCGGTCTCCTCGTGGATTATGCTTTGCACTTTGGCGATCTTGATCGTGCCAGAATAACCACTTGGCAGCGGCTTGATGTCTGCGACCAACGCGGCCTTGTTCATGGTGCGTCCTTTCTCATCGGAAAAGATGCAGTCATCGGCGAAATATTTTTTCCATGGTTCTGAGTTGCCTGGGACGACGGCATCGAAAAGTTCTTGTGTGCGGCGAACAAGTTCGTCCTGCGATATCGCATCATCCGTTGTGGCCGACTGCGCGGCGGCAAACCCAAACATGGCGAAAGAGACGGCGAAAAGGAGGGGTCGGATGTTCATGCTCGCGAATGATTGCCCATTCTTTCCGCGGAGAGCCAGCGGAAATACATCGGGGAATACTCGCGTCGCTCCTGCCTTGGCACCGCCTGCCTGTATGAAGCCCGTTTGATCCTCGGGTATCGTCGCATCATGGCGAGTGAAAATTCGCCGGACGTCTAATCCCAGTTTTGCGAGCGAAGATGTCGATCTTGGCGCATCGCCAGCAAAACTGGAGCTGGATGAGATAAATGAATCATCCGCGTGAGCAATCACGCCGACAGAATTCGGCTTATCGCCATCGAAATATGAAGGGCGCGTTCGCAAAACGAAGGTGCCCCTCGCTTTTTAATCAATGCTGACCCGCTGTTCGCTCGTTCTTGCCGGTTGTCTTCAATAGGGAGCGATTTGCATCAACAACGGTCTTTCTCGGCCGTTGTTGAACAATGTTGTACGCCGAACGTGATCAGGAGGATTACACCGGTCAGAATGATCAAGACATATTTCCACTTAATCTGTGGCGCTTCGTCGTCTCGCCGCATGTAATCACGTTCAGCGATGCTCACAGTTCGCTCCGATCGGTGCGAACCGACACTCTAACCGTTTTTCCTTGTGTGGGTCAATATGTCATCTAGAGCGACCACCAGATAAGCAACGTTTCTCGGTTTCGTCGCTCCTGTTGCTGACCCAAACTCAGGCCGCAGTCGGCCGGACGGTGGATTTCTTGCTCAAGAGCGGCAGCACCTTTTCCACGAGCACGTCCGCAGTGAGGCCATGCTTTTTTCGCAGGATCGGGATGCTGCCGTGCTCGATGAATTGATCGGGCCAACCGATACGCACCACAGGCGTTTTGATCATTTGCGAATGCAACTGCTCCATCACCGCGCAGCCAAAACCGTTGTGCAAAACGTGATCTTCGATGGTGCAGACGACTTCGACGCTGCGCGCGAAGAATTCGAGCGTGCCAGTGTCGAGCGGCTTGATCCAGCGCGGATTGATGAGCGCAACGGAAATTCCTTTCTCTTCAAGTTTGGCCGCGGCTTCTTCGGCAACTTCGAACATGTTGCCCAATCCGAAGATCGCCACGTCGCGCCCATGTTGCGCGACTTCCGCCTTGCCGATCTCGAGAAGTCTCGGTTCGGCTTTGATTTGCGCGCCCGTCCCTGAACCTCGCGGGTAGCGGATGGCGATTGGACCGGAGTTGTAGTGTGCCATCGTCCAGAGCATATCGACAAATTCGTCTTCGTTCTTCGGCTGCATGTGCACCCAGTTCGGTATGTGCCGCAGGTAACCGATGTCGAACAGACCATGGTGCGTTGGGCCGTCGTCCCCGCTTAATCCGGCGCGGTCCATGCAGAGCCTGACGCTTAGTTTCTGGATCGCGATGTCGTGAATCGCCATGTCGTAGGCGCGCTGAAAGAACGTGGAATAGATCGTGAGAAACGGCGTCAAGCCCTGCGTCGCGAGCCCGCAGGCGAAAAGTGTGGCGTGCTCTTCCGCAATCCCGACGTCGAAATACCGATCCGGATGCGCCTTGGCAAAATGCGAGAGGCCGGTCCCACTCGGCATCGCCGCCGTGATCGCGACGATCTTTTGGTTGGTTTCCGCGAATTTCGCGAGCGTTTTACCGATAATTTCCGAATAGGTAGGCGTCGGCGCTGGCGCTGTCTCGCCGGTCTCCAATTTGTATTTGCCGAGTCCGTGGAACTTGTCCGGCTGCTTGATGGCCGGTTCATACCCTTTGCCTTTCTTTGTGAGAATGTGCAGCAGAACCGGTTCTTCCTGCGTCTTCAAAAACTCAAATGTCCGGATCAATAACGGGATATCGTGTCCATCGATCGGCCCGTAGTAACGCAGTCCGAGCTCCTCGAAGATGACGCTGGGAACAATCAAACCCTTCACGCTTTCTTCGACTTTATGTGCGAACTGAACGACGGATTTTCCGGCGATCGCCCGCACGAAATCGCGCGCTTTGTCGTGGAGGTGAGCAAAAGTGGGGCTTGCCACGATGCTGTTTAGATAATTTGCGATCGCGCCGACATTCTTCGCGATCGACCATTCGTTATCGTTGAGCACAACGATGAAGCGCTTGGTGTGCGCTTTCACATTGTTAAGCGCTTCGTAGCTGATCCCGCAGGTGAGCGCGGCATCGCCCGCCACGACCACGATATGCTCGTCACCGCCGCGCAAATCGCGGCCGACTGCCATGCCGAGCCCAGCGGAAAGCGCAGTACCCGCGTGACCGGCACCGTAGCAATCGTGTTCACTTTCTGTTCGCAAAAGAAAACCATTGAGGCCGCCGTACTGCCGCATCGTGGAAAAACGATCGAGTCGCCCAGTAAACATTTTGTGGACGTAGCCTTGATGGCTGACGTCCATAACGAACCGGTCACGCGGCGTGTCGAAAACGCGATGCAACGCGATTGTCAATTCAACTACGCCAAGATTTGGACCCAGATGTCCTCCTGTTTGTGAAAGGACTTTGATCAGCTCATCGCGTACTTCCTGCGCGAGCTGCGGCAGATCTTGTTCGCGCAGCGCTTTTACATCCGCGGGCGAGCGGATCCCATCGAGCAAGCGTGCAGGCGCGACGGCCGGCTTGGCGGACTCAGAAGAGTTTGATTTCATCATTTGTGCTTTCGGATTCATCGACCACTTTGGCCGGAGCGGCCGGTTCAGGCGCTGGCTCAAAATCCTTAACTACGGTTTTGCCCGCGTTATTGCGCGCAATGATTTCGATCTTTCGCTCGGCATTGGCAAGTCGCTCCTGACAAATTTTCACTAGATTCATTCCCTCCTCGTAACGCACGATCAGATCTTCCAGCGGGAGTTTCCCAGACTCCATTTGCTCGACGATCTTTTCGAGGCGATCCATTGCGCCCTCAAAGTTAAGCTCTGTCTCGCGCTGCTTCGGTTTGCTGCTCACGGGCAAACGGGGAATTAAGCACAATTCGCTGCCGAGAAAAGGCTGGGTTTCATAGCATCCAAGTCAGTAAATAACTCTCGCGCTGATCGAAAGTGCGGCGAATGTTTTCGCTCTCGAATTGATGAAAAAAGTGCCGGCATTTTCGCTGCCATGGCGGCGTCGATCAAAGAAAGCGAGTCAGAAGGAGTCATCTGCAACGCCGTTTTACGTCATCTGGGACAGCGTGGCCCGTTTTGCCGCCGAAATCCGAGCGAGCAATTTCATGGCGGAGATGATCCGGCGCCGCGACGCATACGGCAGCGAAGGAGTGATGGGAGCGCCCGATTGCGCAACGCTCTACGGATTGACGCGGTGGCTTCGGCCGGCGGTGGTGGTCGAGTCGGGTGGATTTATTGGGATGTCGTCAGCCTTTATCTTGAAAGCGCTCGCGGATGAAAAGCTCACCACTGCCAGGCTGTACAGCATCGAATGGAGCGAAAATTGCGAGCAAGGCGCTTTGATCCCGGACGAATTGCGGTCCGCCTCAGGCGGATTCGTGCCGCTCCGCGGCAAGGTGGAAGACTTCCTTAGGCGCGACCAACTGCCGTCATCCATCGATATGTTTCTGCACGATAGCTCGCATAGCTACCGGCACATGTTTTGGGAGTTCCAAGAATTTTGGCCGCGGCTGCGCGACGGCGGATTGCTGGTGTCGCACGACGTGCAGATGAACGCGGCTTTCCCGGAATTTGTTGCGAAGACATACGCGCACGATGGAAAAACCGGCCGCTGCGACGCGGAGCGCACGTCGCATTACGAATGGGGCCGCTGGGGCTACATCGGTTTTGCGATTAAGAAAGTTAATCGCTGAGATGTAACCGCGCGGAATTACGCGGATAAAACGGATTGGGGAGCGCACCCTTCTCGCGTGCCGGTTCCGGCACCACCCACGCCGAAACCTCACAATAGGGCGACGCACGTTTTAGAAATTTAAACTCAATGACCGCACGGGAGGCGAAGTCATTGTTAAACGCGATTTGAAGATCATTCGTGGTACTGGACCGAAAGACCAGTGCAGGCGATAAAGGAACTTGCGGATCCGCGGCCTTCTATTGGGAAGTTGAGACTGTCGTTGCCACCACGGTTGTGCGGAAAAGTAATCACGACGTTGTCTGTCGCGCGAGTCATCGCGACGTAGAAGAGTCTTTGTCGCTCTGCGAGCGCATTACCTTTGGCATTTCCAGGCATCCAAGCTTGTTCCAGGCCCGGAATGATCACGGTTTTCTTTGTAAGTCCTTTTGAGCCATGCATGGTGAGAAAGAGAACAGCTTTCAAATCTGCGGGTGGTATGGCTGTGTCCGGAAGAAGAACATCGCAAATAGTCGCCACAGCATCCTCCTGCCGCTGATCATCTTTTATCTCGAGGAGCGTTTGCAACTGATCGACGACCAAATCATTCTTGATATCAATTACTCGAGAAATCACTGATGCGATTCGTCCGACATCTTGCGATGCGATAGCATCATAAGCGTCACAAAAGGCTCTAGCTGCGTCAGCAGCTTTGCCTTCTAGTAAGCCGTCCAACAACAGAGATGTGCAGGCGTCCGGGGGCGCAAGGTCTCGGTCCAATATTCGACGAACAATGATGCGTTTGTGGCGCGGCTTGAGTTCGACGTAATCGTTTAGCAAGAGACGCTGCAAAAAGCGCTGCTGTGGCTTTTTAATC
>QHOM01000242.1 GCA_003218785.1 Verrucomicrobiota bacterium | reverse complement strand
GCAGAATCGAATCGAACTCTCCCGCGCGCGCCTGCCCAATCGCCAAAACAATCGCGAAACCGATTGCGATTGCATTTCGAACCGATCGCAGAAGTTGGCCATTTTCTTCTGCGATGAAGAAAACGCAATGCATCAACCGTCTATTGTCAGTGTTCACTGGTTGCTTGACGGCTGCGTGCAATCCTCTATCACCCATCTTCTAACTCCGGGCCCGTTGCTCCACGCTCCATGCTATCTGCTGTAATCTTCGATCTCGACGGTGTGCTCGCCGACTCCGAGCCGTGGTGGAGCCAGATCGACGCGAAATTACTCGGCAAGTACGGCGTGACGTATCGCGGCGAATACCACCAGAACGTAGTCGGGGTGAGCTACCGGCTCGCGGTCGAGTTTTACAAGAAAGCATTTGGCCTCTCCGTGCCCACTGAGGAAATGATGCGGCGTCGCGGCGCGATCGCGACGGAGTTCTTTGCTAATCTGGTCGGCCTCTTTGCCAACGTCAAAGAAGTGTTGGAAGAACTGCGGCAAATGAGACGGCGTCTCGCCGTCGCCACGAGTTCGGTCAGCACGTCCGCCCGCCCGTTTTTAGATCGACATGAACTGACCAGATGTTTCGAAGTCATTGTTGCTGGCGAAGAAGTTGAACGCGGCAAACCCGCTCCCGACATCTATCTGCGCGCGGCGGACAAACTCGGTCTCACCGCCGACGCATGCCTTGTGGTGGAGGACGCGCTTCCGGGCGTCGCCGCGGCCAAAGCGGCGAAGATGCGTGTCGTCGCCATCCCCGACCGGCGGTTTGTCGACCCACGCGAGTACGATAAAAAAGCGGACTACGTCCTCGGCAGTTTGAAGGAATTGCCAACTCTGATCCGTGCTCTTGCTTCCAGCTCGAATGGCACGCCGCAGCGTGGTTAGCGAAGGCGGGTGTTCGGCCCAGCGGCCCCGCCCGTTCCATTGAGACTCGCTCGCTTCCCAGCGCTCGGTCGCCGCGGCGACCTTTACCTTCTGTGTCGCTGATCCCGTCAGCTCCATTCAGCTTTCCAGGATTCCAACTTTCGGCTTTCCTTTGGCGATGTCGGAAACCAAGATTTTGCCGCCGAGTCAACGCATTCGCGGCGTACTTGCGCCCGTCGTAACCCCATTCAAGGCCGATCTTTCGCCTGACCGGCAACGATTCATCAGTCATTGCCAATGGTTACTTTCGCAGAACTGCGGCCTGGCCGTGTTTGGCACCACCAGCGAAGCGAACTCGATGGCAGCCGAAGAGCGATCGACGTTACTCGATTCCCTGTTTGCGGCCGGCATCAATCCGTCCCGCATGATGCCGGGCACCGGTTGCTGCTCGATTTTTATTATAAGACGGTCAGCGAAGAAGGTCTCTACCATTATTTCAGCGAAGTGGTGCAACGCGTCGGCGATACGCGTCTGAAAATTTACCTCTACCATATTCCACCGGTGGCGATCGTCGGTGTCACACCAAAATTGGTCGAGCGCCTCCTGAAAGCTTATCCAAAGGCGATCGCCGGGATGAAAGACAGCTCGGGCAATTGGAACAATACCAAAACTTTTCTCGACGCGTTTGCCAACAATGGTTTCGACGTGTTTGTGGGCAGCGAGTCGCTCTTGCTCGCCAATATGCGCAATGGCGGTGTGGGCACGATTTCCGCGACGGCCAACGTAAACCCGGCGGCGATTTATGAGCTGTACGCCAAATCGGCTGTAGCGTCCGCTGTCTCAGCGGATCCGGGACTAGAGCTGGAAGATCAGCAAGCGCGGTTAAATGTCGTGCGTGAGGTGTTCAGTAACAGGGAATTTCCGTCCATGATCGCAGCGTTGAAGCAGGCGATTGCGATCTATGGGAACGACCCGGAGTGGACCAGGGTGCGGCCGCCACTGGTTGAGCTCACGACAGAGCAGGCAAAATTGCTTGCCGCGGAATTGAAAGCGATCGGGTTCGCGATGCCGGGCATCGGGACGAAAGCTGAATGGAGCGAACGAGATGAGCGACCATAGAAGGTAAAGCGCCAAGGGTAGGAGCGAGTGAGTGGCGATTTTCGTTACAATTCTGAAGCGATCAAAAGATACTTCTTAATTGAAACTCGCTCAGTTGCCAGCTGTCGCTCGCTGTTACCCTCACAGTTTTACCTTCTATGTTCGCGCCTCCCAGTTGCTCCATTCTTCCTTCATCCCTCTGCCTTTCCGACACGTCGGTGATCGGTGATCAGTGGAAGCCGTTGAGAGTTGATTGTTGAGCGTTGAGAGCGCTGGTCATCGTCAGTCATCGATCGGAAACTAGGAAATCGCGAGCGCCAGCAAGAAAATCATGTGCCTGCTGATTGAGCGCACGCCGTCGTTAGTCGTGATTTCCGCTTCAACGCCATAATCTGCTGCGATGCGTTTAGCAAACGCCGTGACCAACCAACGGTGATACTTCGGATCCATAAGACCTGTTTTCGCGAAATGCTCGCCGAATGCGCTATGGACGCCGGCGTGTTTGCTAAAGCGAAGATCGCGCTCTGCAAGCAGCGCTTCGGCGATATAGAACATCGCGTAATACGCGCGAGCGGCGGCAAAATCGGCCTCGCTGGGCAACAGCTTTTTGGCAACGGCGATAGACCGGTCCGCTTTGCGGAGAAGAACGTCAGTGATCGCCTTCACCCGGCAATAGCATCCTCGCGGGCGTTAACGAGGAAAGGTGTGTCTTCGTGCAGCCAATCGCGCTCGCGAACAAACACCTGGCTGATACTGACGCCGTAGGCGAGCGATAGTTCCGAGGCGACGGCTCCGGTGCGGTCGATTTCGCCCGCGTAGTGTTCCCAGTCGTCGAGCACGATGAGGATATCGACGTCCGATTCGGGGCCGCCCTGGTCACGAGCATGCGAACCATAAAGGAAGACGCCTTTCAGCCGCTCGCCGTAAATCGTTTTCAGTCTGGTTTTGAACTCAGCGAGGAGCGCCGATGTTTTCTTGCGGGTCGTCATGACGAATGCACGATAGCCAGCGCGTGGTGCTCAGTAAAGGCGTACGGCCGGTAGGCGGCACCGCGAAAGAATTCCGCGGGCGTAAGCTCTTCCGGGGACTGCATCAAGCGCGGAAAATAGCCAGAAATTTAGCTATGGGGGGGGAAATGGGAGTCCGATTCAAAAACGTCCAGTGATGGTTCGTAAGCGGTGATCCGCCTTCGCTAATCGGCGTTCGCGTCCTGCTACGGCGTGACACGTCGGTTAAGTGGGAAACGCACGCTCCCATTCGCGGATCTGTTGTTCCTGCGCGATCACGCGCCGCAAATCGCCGGGCGTCTTCTTTGTCTGCCCAGCCGCGCTGTTGCGGCTTGCACATCGCGCAAGCTGAACGCTTCGGAGCGCGGTAACGCCGCTGGGTGAATTTTGATTTCATCAGGAGAGGACGACGCTATTCAGTTAGCTCCGGGACGTGTTCGTCTTCGTATTTCTCGATGAGAACCCCTAATACGTCCATGAGCGAGGCGAGTGGATGATTTTCATCTTCGCCGACTTCGTCTGTGACACGGTCGAGTAATTCCACGACCTCCCGGTAGTCTGCATCGGTGTGAGGCACCCGGACGGCGCGAGAAATCGGTGGCCATGCCTTTGTTACTTTTTCGAGTTCCGCGACTGACATGTTATTTTTTCCATTTGCCGGCGTCATACTCCTCGTGAGTCAACACGTGGCGGATGTAAATCTTGTTTCTATTATAGTGCACAGCGGCAATCAGTCGAACTTTGTTGCCTCCAATATTAAACACCGTGAATTTTTCAACCTGGTCGGCGTGAGAAAAGGTCTCGCGCAGTTGCGCCAAATTCAGAAACCGGCTTTTTCGCATAATCGCGTACCAACGCGCAAGAGACGATTTGGCGTCGAAGTGTCTTTCCGCGAACTCGTTCAGGCGCTTCCGCGTGATCACGTGCATTATGGGGCAGCACCGCTAACTGAAACTTTTTTCAATGAGAAGCGATATCGCGGCAAGCCGCTGATGTTTGATGTCAGATGTTTGAGGTTTGATTCGGGCTAACAGCT
>QHOM01000241.1 GCA_003218785.1 Verrucomicrobiota bacterium | reverse complement strand
CGGTCGAGAGCTTTTACACTTCGCACGCGGAGAAGCTCCAGATGAAACTGGACGGTCTACGCGTGGGGTTTCATCGGAAAATTCGCGAGCCCACGATCAATCGTCCCGGTCTGGCGCTCTCGGGCTTCTACACTTATTTCGCGGAGAAACGGGTGCAGGTGCTTGGAGCGGCTGAGCACTCATATTTGAAAAGCCTGGCCCCAAGAGCGCGCGTGCGGCGGTTTGGCGCCTTATGCGCGCGTAAAATTCCGTGCCTGGTTGTCTCGCGCGGATTCCATCTCGATCCTTCAGTGCTCGCCGTTGCGGCCGAAGAAAAAATCGCGGTGTTCCGTACGCCGATGATCACGATGAAGTTCATAAACGCGGCGACCATTGCTCTCGAAGTCGACTTTTCGCCAACGGTAACGGAGTTCGGCAGCATGGTGGACATTTTGGGAGTGGGCGTTTTGATTCGCGGCGCGAGTGGCATCGGCAAAAGTGAATGCGTGCTTGGGTTGATTGAGCGCGGCTACAGCCTCGTGGCTGATGACGTCACGCGGATCACTTCGTTCGAAGGGCGCGAGCTCATGGCGACGGCGCCGGAGCTCACTCGCAATCACATCGAGGTTCGCGGGATCGGCATCATTAACGTGGCTTCCGTTTTCGGCATCGGCAGTATTCGAATCGAGAAGCGGCTCGACCTTGTCGTGACACTCAAGGACTGGCAGGATGTCGAGGCGGTAGATCGGATCGGACTTGATCGGGAATTTTACGAAATTCTTGGGCTTCAGGTGCCGCACGTGACGATTCCGGTGCGGCCAGGTCGCGACATGGCGCGTCTGATCGAAGTCGCGGCGATGGATCAAAAGTTGAAAGGCCTCGGTCAGAACACTGCCGTCGACTTCAACACTAAATTGATCAGTTTGATGGAGCAGAAGGAGTGACGTAATGGGCTTGTTATATCGAAGAGCAAGCCGCGCGGCGGTCGGCGAGAAGATCGAGAAGGAAATTTCAATCGTGAATCGACTCGGTCTCCATGCGCGTCCGGCGGCGATGTTTGTGCGCATCGCGAGCCGTTATCGTTCGGAAATTTGGGTGTCGAAGGAAGGCGAAGAGGTCAATGGCAAAAGCATTATGGGCTTGATGATGCTGGCGGCCGGCCAAGGATCGAAGCTGCGCATTCGCTGCGAAGGACCGGATGCCGACCAGGCTATGGAGGAGCTCGAGGAATTAATCAACGCGCGCTTCAACGAGGATTGACTCGATTGATTGCGTAGGGGAACGCGCTGCCTTCCTGAGAAAAGCTGACAGCTTGTGCTACAAAGTTTTCGCGAGTTGACATCGGCATTACTCTGGCCATTGGCATGAGCGACAAGGCACGGCAGGAAATTCGGTTTGAAGGAGCAGGCGTCTCCACGGGAAGCGCCTTCGGAAAGATTCATGTCGTGCGCGATGACCTCGATGATGTCGCGCGGTACCGCATCTCGCCTTCGCAAGTCCCGCATGAAATCGGGCGTTTCGAAACTGCGCTCATTCAAACGCGCATGCAGATTCTGGAGATGCAGCAGCGCATTGCAGAATCGATTGGGGCAAAAGACGCCGCCATTTTCGATGCCCACCTGCTCGTAGTCGAGGATCGCACTTTGATCGACGAAGTGCTACGGAAACTGGAGACCGATCTTTGCAATGTCGAGTGGGTTTTTCAGGAAGTCGCCACCCGTTACGCGGAGACCCTGAATAAAATCGACGATCCCTATTTGCGGGAGCGCGCGCTGGATATCCAGGACGTGACGAAGCGGGTGATCCGCAACTTACAGGGAAAAGCTCCCAAAACATTTCTTGGCCTGAGCGAGCCGCACATTCTCGTCGCCCACAATCTTACGCCTTCGGATACCGCAAGCATGAACCGGGAGCGGGTGCTCGGGATCGTGACAGATCTTGGTAGTCGCACGTCGCATACCGCGATTATGGCGCGCTCGCTCAATATCCCCGCGATCGTCGGCTTGCACGATATCACTGCAAAGCTGGAGACTGGTCAGTACGTGCTTGTCGACGGAACAGATGGCTTGCTCATTGTCGATCCCACGCCAGAGACGCTTGCACGATACGCGGAGATCGAATCAAGAAGGGCCAGAGTCGTGGCGCAACTCAAAGAGCTGCGTGAGACAAGATCCACCACGCGCGACGGCTGTCACATTGTCCTCTCCGCCAATATCGAGCTTCCAGAAGATGTCGATGCGGTGGCAGCCAACGGCGCCGAGGGAATCGGACTTTATCGGACGGAGTTCCTTTATTTGAATCGCAACACTCTGCCGACGGAAGATGAACAATACGAAACTTATAGAAAAGTAGCGGAGCGAGTGCGGCCCGATCCGCTGATTATTCGAACATTTGATCTCGGCGGCGACAAACTGGCCCCTGGCACGGTCGATATCACCGATGAGCTAAACCCGTTCCTTGGCTGGCGCGCGATCCGCTTTTGCCTCGAAAATGTCGACATCTTTAAAACGCAGTTGCGCGCGATTCTTCGCGCAAGCGCTGTCGGCAATGTAAGAATCATGTTCCCGATGATCTCCGGGTTGGATGAACTGCGTCGCGCGGTTGCCGTGCTCGCCGAGTGTAAGGAAGAATTGCACAGCTCGAAGATCGACATCGCCAAACAGATTGAGGTTGGCGCAATGATCGAAATCCCAAGTGCCGCCATATCCGCGAGCGTGCTCGCGCGCGACATCCGGCGGTACTGCGTTTGCTCAAAATGATCGCGGATGCGGCGCATGCGAGCGATATCTGGGTCGGTGTTTGCGGGGAGATGGCCGGTGATGTCGCGCTCATCCCGCTTTTGCTGGGTCTCGGCATGGACGAATTGAGCGCGAGTGCGACGCTCGTGCCGCGAGTCAAGCGCGCGGTGCAAAGTCTCGCCATCCCCGAATGTCAGGAGCTTGTCGAGGAAACGCTCAAGCTCGATACCGCATCGGAGATTCTGGCCCGTTGCCTGGAATTAGCCAACAAGCGCTACGGCGATCTTCTCGGCTGAAGCCGGGGTTTAAAAAAGTTACAACGTTACAACAGGAGAATTTCTCATTAGGTTTTCACGCTGTAACCTTTGTAACGCTTTTAATCTTTTAGCGAGATTATTCTTCCGTTTCCGGATCGGGCTTTAACCCCTCTTCCTCCATCTTGCGCAAGACGTCGCTCATATCGTCCACTTCGTCCCAGACTTCTTGACTCACATAGATGGGCGCCTTTTGCTGTGTAGCCATCGCGATGCAATCGCTCGGTCGCCCATCGAGTTCGATGATCTTTTTCTGGTGCAATTCGTTCTCGACGCGAATGATGACTCGCGCATAGTAGGTTGCGTTTTTCAGATCGTTGATAATCACTCGGTCGACTTTTGCGCCAAGGGCCGTCATCAAATGCCCCATCAGATCATGGGTGAGGGGACGTTCCTTGGTGATCTGACGCATAAACATGGTGATCGCGCTGCCCACCGTTTGATCCACATAAATGATGAACACTTTATCGTTATTTCCGATAAACACTGCGCACCCACCGCTCGTTGGCAATACTGCCCGCACTTGCACCTCAATCACCGTTTTGTTCATCACGTGAAGGGTACCCGTGCGGGGATGAAAAACAAGCGACGCGCTTTCAGCGCCTCTCTGATGCGAAAATTTGTTTGAAGCACGCTTGCATGTTCGGCGTGCTGATTGAATATGCGCTTTGCGGTGCTGCCGCGCGACGAATTGAAATGAAGACCGAGTGGGACGTTGAGTCCGCCATCGCCACCTACAACGTGGAAGGATGGGGCAACGGCTACTTTACGGTCAACAGCTCCGGAAACGTGGAGGCGCGACCGCTGCAGGAAAACGGCGGTTCCATCGTCCTCCTCGAGGTTGTTAATGAAGCGCGCGCGCGAAACCTTGGGTTTCCGCTCGTAATCCGATTTCAGGATTTGCTGCGGCACCGCGTCGAATCGGTTAATCGTGCCTTTCAGACTGCGATGACGGAGTTCGGTTATCGGAACGAATATCGCGGCGTTTTTCCGATCAAGGTCAATCAGTTGCGCGAAGTCATTGA
>QHOM01000046.1 GCA_003218785.1 Verrucomicrobiota bacterium | reverse complement strand
CGCTTTGCCATCCGAGCCGATGGTAAAGGTGATGCCGCTCCTGCCAACGGCGTTTTCGCCTTCCGTCTCGTAGGTAAACGTATCCCGGTCGTAGTGCTTCATCGGGAAGGTCTTGTTTTTCGGACCCTGCAGGATCGCTAATCCGTCGTCCTTTTCGATGATGGAGATGCCTCCAAAGTAATCGTTCGTATATCGTCCAACGTAGGCGCTGTTTCTCAGCGCAGGCGCACGCGATGCGGGCGGTTTGGAATAATCGAAGCCCAGGACCGTGCCAATCGCTGCCGGGTTTGAATATACCTGTTTAAAAAGCGCAAACCAATCCTGGGTGGGTTTGCCGTACAGAGCAATATCCATAAACGTTGTCCCCAGTGCTTCCGCTATCCCGAGGGGATACGCATTAGTGAGAACGACGATGCCCAGTTGCTCGCCTGGCACGAGATTCACATAAGTCGCAGCGCCCAGGCCAAACGCGCCCGAGTGATTTAACCGCAACCGACCCTCTGGATCGTAGCTAACGTTCCATCCCAAGCCGTAGAAAGTCGGCAGTTGCGTGAAAGGATTAAAGCCGGTGAGCATGTGCGGGTGATGCGTTTCGGCCAGGGCGTCGTTATCCACAACTTGTTTGCCGTCAAATTTGCCGTTGGCGAGCTGCAACCGCAGCCATTTCGCCAAGTCATTAACCGAAGAACTCACCCCACCCGTGGGCGATTGCGCATCTGGATCACGCTTGAACTTTTGCATCCATTTGCCATCCACCAGCACGTGTCCCAATGCCTTGTTCGTCCGCGTGACAAAATTCGCATAACGCGAACTTGTCGAACTCATCCCGAGCGGCTTGAACAGCTTTTCTTCGGCTGCCTGTTCCCATTCCAACCCGTACGCTTTCGCAGCCGCGATGCCTCCTTCCGTCATACCAAAATTCGTGTAGGCGTAATGCGAACGAAAACTGCTCGCGGGATGTTGATAGCGCAGGCGATGTAAAATTTCCGCCCGCGTGAAACCCAGATCTTCGAGTAAATCGCCTGCGTGCTCGGGCAAACCGCTGCGATGCGCGTACATATCGCGGATTGTGATTTCGTGCGTTACCCACGGATCGAACATCGCGAATGTCGGATCGAGAACGCTGAGTTTGGAGTCCCAGGTGATTTTCCCTTCGCCGACCAGCGCGCCAACGACTGTCGAGCCAATTGGTTTGGACAGCGACGCGAGTTGAAACACTGTGTCCGCGTCCACCGGCGTCTTCGTGTTGACATCCCGAACGCCGAATCCTTTCGCGTACACAACCTTGTCTTGAAACACGACAGCGATGGCAACACCCGGCAGGCCATGTTCTTGAATTTGCGTTTGCGCGAGCTTTTCGAGTTCTTGAATGGCATGAGTCACTTGGTCGGAAGTGACATGAGATTTTTCCTGCGCGGTTACGTAAAACGGCGCCAGCACGATCAGCGATATTGTTTTAGCCGCAATAACCGAACGCAAGATGTGCATGTCGCTCTTCCTTATGTCTCGTCCAGAGAACTTCAATATCCAACATCCAAGCTCCAGAGAAACCTCAAGCTGCAATATTCAAGAATCGGATACTTGGAATTTGGTGATTGGAAGTTCTTTGGAGTTTGGAGCTCGGGATTTTCAGCTTTCGGCTAGAAGCCGACGGGATGCCTTGGTTCAAAACCGCGCGGCGGGCGATCTGTGGTTTGCCAGCGCGGAGCCCAGCGACCGGTATAATTATCGTATGGCGTTGTATCGAGTCGCAGCCCAGCAATCACAGCAAAAGTGTGTCCTTCACGCGCGTAGATCGTGATCCACCTGCCACGGCCACGTTGACCGTAGCTGCGGAACTCAGTCGAACTAATCGGGGAACTGATCAAACCGGCTGCACCAAGGACGTAGGAGACCGTACCGGAACAATCGTAACCGCGGTCATCAAACGATTTGTGACCGCCACCGTACCGGTACGGTTTCGAACGAAGTTGATTTGCAGCCCAAATCGCTCGTCTGACTGCCAGAGGCGCTTTTTTTGGCGCAGCCGCTTGGCCGAAACGAAGACGAGCCACTTTGCCCGACACAAGAGGACCTGACATCGGAAAGAGGTCGGCATTGATCGATGAGACACTCAGCGCAAAAACAGCGACGCCGAGCAGAATTCTGGGAATAACCGGATGGATAAATTCCTCCGGGACTGTCATGTATGCAAAAAAATCGACGGATGAAAGAACAAAATTACAGGAATCTCATCTTGTTTGAATCTGGAAGCGCGGAGAAATTGGCGCGGCGCGATCGCCGGGCGCGCCGACGAATTGCGCGATGCTGTGTCGATGCGCGGAATTTCGTGATAAACTCGCGATATGACCCGCCTAGTCGCCTTGCCGGTCACGCTTCTCGCTACAGTGATGGTGGCGTTGGCTGCGGATCAATCGCCGGGGAACAAATCCGAAGAACCCGATGCATTCGACATCGAGCCGCCGCTGTTGAAGCAAAACCTCTCGGATCTGCCATTGTCTGCCACGCCGGCGCCAGATGGCGATGCAGCGCGTCTGGAAATACAATTGGAGCGCGCAAAGAGAAATGCCGCCAGCGCGGAACGTCTTTGCAAAATTGGCGCGCTTGCAAAAGTGGAAGTGGAGCAACGGTTGTTGAAGGTGGTTCGGTTTGAATCCGACCTCGCAAATGCGCGGCTCGCACAGGCGAAAGAGAAAGTTGCGGAACAGGAATCTCAAGTTGCTACCGGTGAAAGCCCAAAAAGTGAATTGGAATCCGCCAAAGGAACGCTTGCGCAATTAACGGAAGCCGCCCAAATCGCCGGGGTAAAACGCGAGCGTGCCGAGCTCGAGGCTGCAGAAGCAAATTTACGTCGGCAACAAAAACTTCTCGCTCTCGGCAGCGCAGAAAAATCCGATGTTACTCGCGCCGAACAAAAACTCGCCGAGCTCAAAGCGCAGAAAAATTAACTAAGTGGATTTTCCGATGTACACTCGCCGTCGCTCGATTTGGAGGCGCTGAGACACCGTCGCCAGCACACGAGATGCGTGCGCGACCCAGAGACGCGTCGGCGACCGCTAATCGGAGATGAGACGTCAATATCCCGCCGCTTGGCCGTCTTTGCGTGATTCGCTCGCGCCGACGTAGACGCGTTGCTCGTCGTGCGTTTCCACTTTGATGGCCTGATAACCGCCGTAGCCGCCGACATCGAAGCGCATGTCGTGCCCTTTCTTGCGCAGTTCGCGCGCGGTCTCGTACGGAATACCGCTCTCGACTTCAACGTAGCCACCTGATTCAGTCATTTTTCCTCCGGTCGGTTCATTGTCACCCTCATGTTGCCAGCGCGAAGCGTCGCCGGCTTCCTGCACGTTCAGACCGAAATCGATCTGGTTGGTTAGCACTTGTACGTGACCCTGCGGTTGCATGCCGCCCCCCATGACACCGAATGCTTCCCACGGTTTTCCATCTTTCATCACAAACCCAGGGATAATCGTGTGAAAGGGGCGTTTGCCCGGCGCGTAAACGTTCGCATGCTGCGGCTCCATGGAGAAAAGTTCTCCGCGATCCTGAAACATGAACCCCAGTCCGGGCACGACGATGCCGCTGCCCATCCCGCGATAATTGCTTTGAATGAGTGAGACCAAGTTCCCTTCGTCATCGGCTGTGCAAAGGTAAATCGTGTCGCCGTCATCAATGACGTTGCGCGCCAGTAGCGGCAGCCGTGCCGGCTGCGAACCTGTGGGATTTGCAGGCGACACGCCTGCCTCTGCAGAGCCCGGACTCACAATTTTGGCCGCGCGGTTCGGGTCAATCAGTTTGCGCCGCTCCGCCGCGTATTGTTTCGAGATCAACTGCGTGACAGGAATCTTCGCGAAAGCGGGATCGGCATAAAATTTCGCGCGATCAGCCCATACGATCTTCTTCGCTTCAATCATCGTGTGCAATGTGTCGGGTGAATTGCGGCCCATCGCGCGCAGATCGAATCCTTCAAGTAGGTTTAACATTTGCAGCGTGGCGATGCCCTGACCATTCGGCGGCAATTCGAACACATCGTAGCCGCGATAATTCGTCGAGACTGGCTCGACCCATGTCGATGTATGCTTTTCAAAGTCGGCTTTCCGCAAAAAACCGCAATTTGTCCGCATGAAATTGTCGATCTTGTCCGCGATCTCGCCTTTGTAAAAAGCGTCGCGACCTTTTTCACCGATCAGCGCTAGAGTTTTCGCGAGCGCCGGATTCTTGAAGATGTCGCCCTTGGCCGGTGTGCGGCCTTTGCCGTCGAGGGTGTAGGTTTGGAAAAAGGCGCCGGGAAGATCCTTGTAAAGACGCGGACCGAAAGCCCAGTAATACGCGATCAAATCGGTGACCGGAAAACCCTCCTCGGCATAACGAATTGCCGGCGCGAGATCGTCACTGAATTTCAATTTGCCGAATTTCTTGTGCAGCTCAGCCCAGGCATCCACTGTCCCGGGCACGCTAATCGGCAGCATGCCGGTCGGAGGAATCGTCTCGCGATGCAGCTTTGCCAGCTCCGCTTTCATCTGCTCGTAACTCAAACTCAGCGGCGAATGTCCGCTGCCGTTAATTCCGTAAAGTTTGTTTTCTCTCGCGCTGTAAACAATGGCGAACAGGTCGCCGCCAATGCCATTCGAGACCGGCTCCATTAAACCGAGCGTTGCGTTCGCCGCGATCGCCGCATCGACGGCGCTGCCGCCGCGTTTTAAAATTTCGAGGCCGACCTGCGTCGCTGCCGGAACACTTGTGCAAACCATTCCATGCTGCGCCAACACTTCCGATCTTGTCGCGAAATTCTTTCCCGTGATGCGATCGATTTGGGCATGGTCTGCGTTCGTGATGAAGAGAATCCCTAACGTCGAAATCGACCGAATGAATTTCCTCATTCGCTCATCTTAGTTTCACGCTACCGAAATGGAAGAAGTTACAGGCTCCCTATATCAACGCCCATTTACCCACTCGGCGTTCGGTGCGGTAAGTGCCGATTCTGTCTACTCGATGTGAAAAACGCCAATGCGTAACGCGATTTAAAGTTGGCGTTTGACACATGTGCTTTAGAGTCCGTTCGATGAAGATCACACCCGAGACCAAGAAAGCGATCAGCGTAATTTTGATCTACCTGGCTCTCTTGTTCTTCCTGATCGGCATGGCAGCGCGACTCAAAAGCGATTTTCACTCGCGCGCAGAAATTTCCACGGCGGGATTCAGCGTCGCAGCAGTATTAGTCGCGTTGGGCGTGATTACGTTCCTGTTTTCGCTTGGGAAGAAACAGGGTTGAGATGGGAGCACGCGCCTCGCCATGCGCTCCTCAGATGCGAGAATTGGCGCTGGGCGCTTTGGCAAGGCGGACGCCTGCTAACGGATCTCGAAGATCGATTCGCGAGGTCTCGTTTCCCGGACAGGCAGCCGCGTCGGCTGTAATGCTTCGGATATTTTTCATTAAAATGCTATGGCGGCGATCGTTCCAGATCACCGCCGTCCCCACCGCTCTGAACAACCGAAAGTTATTCCGGCATTGTGTCGTCAGGCTCCTTGTGCGCGTTCATCCTGCCTTGATGAGGCTTCTGAATGTCATCGAGCTTCTTCTGCTGATCAGGTGTGAGCAGCGGCCGAATCTGCGACATGGTGCTGTCCATCACCGCCTTGATTTTCTGCATCGCCTCCCGACGAATGGTGGCGATTTGTGGCTTGGCCTGATCGATAATCGGCTGAACCTTCGTCTGCTGCTCGGAGGTCAGGTTTAGTTCCTGCGGTAATCGTTCAAGCATCAATCTTTTCCCGTGCCCGCGGCCACCGCCGCCGCTAGGCCCAGGTTGTGCTTGCACCATCACAATGCCCCCGAGCACGATCGCACCTGCGGCCATGAGTGTTAATGAGTTTCGTTTCATAGTTTATGTTTCATCTTGTTGTTCACCTGCCCGCTTTTTGCGCTTCCATAGATTATGACCTGTAACCCATCTCGTCGGTTACATTTTTGTTTTGGTCGATCCAACCGAAGAACGCGGTCGATCTGGGCATTTAAAGCATGTGTCGCAAAGAGAAGTCCCGCCGCCCAGATCAAAAGCGGCGTCTTTGGCATTCGCTTAGTTTAATGTCATGTTATCGCATTGCGCAAATAAAGGCCGAGTGAAAGTTGGTGTCTTACACAGACACCCTGCAATTGGTGGAATGAAGATGTCATCCGATACTCGAAAGGCGATCAGCGTAATTTTGATCTACGTGCCGTTTTTATCTTTTCTGATCGGCATGGCGGCTCGGCTCAAAGAGAGTTTTCACTCGCGCGTCAAACCTTCACGGCGGGATTCACCGTCGCGGCAGTACTCGTGACGTTGGGAGTAATCACGTTCCTTTTTCCCTCGGAAAAAGGCAGAGCTAAGGCGAGCACACGGTCCGTCGTCCGGCACCTGCGAGAGCGGCCTTGCCGGAAAGCTCAGCTCGATTTGTCCAGACGCGGCGGCGATCTTCCAGATCGCCGCCGCTCCACCGCTTTGTACAACCAACGTTATTCCTGCGTTGCGTCGTTAAGCTCTTTGTGCGCGTTCATCATGTCTTGATGCGCCTTCTGAATGGCGTCGAATTTCTTCTGCTGCTCAGGCGTAAGCAGCGGCCGAATTTGCGACGTAGTGCTGTCGATCACAGTTTTCACTTTCTGCATCGCCTCCTGATGAATGGCGGCGATTTGCGGTTTGGCCGCGTCGAGAATCGGCTGAACCTTTGTCTGCTGATCGGAGGTCAGGTTCAAGTTCTCGGTTAGATGCTGCAGGCCGAATCCTTGACCGTGCCAGCCCGGACATCCGGGACCACCAGGGTCAGGGTGTGCCTGGACAATGACAAAGCCGCCAAGCGCAATCGCACTGGCGGCCACGAGTGTTAACAGATTTCTTTTCATAGTTTGTGTTCTCAGTTTTTGTTGTTTTACTGGGCGCTTGTCGCGCCTTCAAAGCTGATGACCGGGTGCATGGAGCAGCGGTTACAATTTTTGTTTGTAACCGACCATCGCGGCGCTCCCACATTAACTACAGCCGTTTCGAAACCGCCGCTCCTTGCTAAAATTGTAACCGAAGCGCGGCTGCAACGGTCATGGGTAGTAGTGTGGATGCGCTCTCGATTACATGGATGATTCTGATGCAAGCGCGCTGGTTCATGCTGCGCTCCAACACGACGATGAGGCGGCTCGTACATTGGTCCGGCAGCTTTATCCACTCGTGGCAAAAATCGTGCGTGCGCATCGCCCGCGCCGAACGGCTGAGGAGGATCTTTGCCAAATGATTTTCATCAAAGTATTCCAAAAGTTATCGCAATTTTCCGGTAAGGTGCCGCTGGAGCACTGGGTCTCACGTATTGCGGTCAACACTTGCCTGAATCAGATCGAATCGGAGAAAGTGCGGCCTGAACTTCGTCACGCCGATTTGAGCGATGAGGAGCAAGCCGTGATCGAGAATCTTGCAGTTTCCTCCGATGAGTTAGCCCCAGACAAGTATTTTGCCTCGCGCCAATTGGTTGAACACCTTCTCGCTGCACTGAAGCCGGTCGAGCGGCTGGCGATTGATTTGCTATACTTGCAGGGATGTTCCGTGGATGAGATCCGCAAAATCACCGGCTGGAGCCCGGCACTCATTAAAGTGCGTGCGTTTCGAGCGCGACAAAAAATGAAACGTCAACTCGGCAGAATTTCGGCAAAAGAAAAGCTATGAAAGATCAAAAAATCGATCGGTTGCTGCGATCGGCGGCACAGGCGAGTGAAGAAGTTCCGGTTTCGATGCCGTTTGGATTCGATACGCGGGTGGTCGCGCTCTGGCGCGCGAGTGCGATTAAGGCGAACGGCCTGACGCCGCCGCTTCTTCGGCGCGTCGCACTGTTGTCGGCGGCCGTTATCGTCATATCGACGGTTGCAGCGGTTCGCGAAGCCAGACAGAACCGCGAACAACTCGGCGACTCCCTCTCGAATGAATTCGCTATCGCGGATTCGGCGATCCAGGATGAGGTTTGAATGAACCGCGTGTGGCAGTGGAAACTGATTGGCGGCTTTATCCTCGTATTCATCGCCGGGGGAATTACCGGCGCTTTCTTTGGAGGATTGCACGCTCGGCATGTTTTCTTTGAATTTCACCACCCGGAACTGATAGGCATTAGAATGAAGGAAGAGCTTCGCAAGGAGCTCAATTTGACGCCCGAACAAGTCGCCAAAATTTCGCCGATCATCGATAAGACGGCAGCGCAACTGAAACAAATACGCCGTGACACCGGCCGACGCGTCCATGAAATCATGATGGAAGCGCATCGGGAAATGGCCGCGAACCTTACAGACGAACAGCGCCTTAAATTGCAACAAATCGCAGATCGCCATCGACACCGGCCTCATGCTCATGGGCTGCGCGAGCCCACTCCGGAGCCGTCACCAACTCCGTAGCGCAGGCTCTCAGGCTGTTTCTGTCGATCGTCCATTTCGCCTGATAGATCTGTAGTGGCAGTCGTGTCGGCTGCGATCCGCTGTTTGCAGGGGAGCACGCTGCCTCTAAGGGCTCCAAGCGCGCCTGCCGATCTCACGAAACAGTTTGCATGATTTCGCCAAGAAGTCGCGGACCGCGATAAATCAAGCCCGTGTAAATCTGAAGAAGCTGCGCGCCGGCCTCGAATTTCTCGCGCGCAGATTCTGCATCTGAAATTCCACCGGAAGCGATCACCGGGATCTTGGATTTCGCGACGACGCTGCGCACCAGCGCGGTCGATTTTTCCCGCAGGGGAGCACCGCTCAAACCGCCGGCCTGATTCCGTGTCGCCGGAATGGATGAATGGTCCAGCGTCGTGTTCGTCGCGATGATTCCGGCGACTTCACTTTGTTCACAGATCGCGATGATCCCTTCCAGCTTGGGGGGCGACAGGTCTGGCGAAATTTTAACGATCAATGGTTTGGCGGTCCGGTTCTCATCGCGAATTGCGCGAAGCAAGTGTGAAAGCGCCGCCGGTTTCTGCAATTCACGCAGCCCGGGAGTATTTGGCGAGCTGACATTCAGCGCGATGTAATCGGCAAACTCATGAAGCAAACGGATGGAGGAGAGATAATCGTCTGTTGCTTCCTCCAACGGCGTGGCCTTCGATTTTCCAATGTTGACCCCGACCGGAATCGCCGGCCATCGCCCGCTCTCGTGCAGCCTGCGCAGTCGTTTCGCGATAGCATCCGCGCCATCGTTGTTAAAACCAAGACTGTTGATAAGTGCTCGTTGCTCTGGAAGACGGAAGATGCGCGGTTTGAGGTTTCCCGGCTGAGGTTTGGCGGTCACCGTGCCAATCTCGATGAAACCGAAACCGAGCGCCGCCCATGCAGGCAGGGCAACACCGTTCTTGTCCAATCCAGCTGCAAGTCCGATTGGATTTGGAAATTTCACGCCGAAAACTGTTTTTGGTTTCGGCGGCGGCTTAAAAACCTTCAGCGCGCGCAGGACAAGATCGACATGTGACGCGCCATGCAAAAGCGCGATTGCAAGATTATGCGCTGCCTCGGCATCGAGCGAAAAGAGCAGCGGCCTGACGAATCGCTCATAGCCATTCTTCAT
The DNA here is from genome assembly GCA_003218785.1 of Verrucomicrobiota bacterium. Lineage (GTDB taxonomy): Bacteria > Verrucomicrobiota > Verrucomicrobiia > Chthoniobacterales > UBA10450 > Udaeobacter. The sequence goes on along the minus strand of QHOM01000046.1, from coordinate 10,898 downwards.
TTGCCGATGCAGAACTGTCCGAAGACTGAATCGAGAATCTGGTCGACCCCGACCGCGCCAATGACCTCCCCGACCGCGCGCAATGCTTCGTTAACATCGACCGCAACATATTCCGGCGGCAACCCCTGGCCCAGCGCTGTCCGCGCGCAATCGCACGATTCCAATGCGCGGCGCAGGCAATCGCGGTGCCGGGTATTGATCGCTACCGTACTTTCCGGTCTCAGATTTTGCTTCGTGATACGCGCCAGAATCTCCTTTTGCAGTTCCGGCAGGCCTTCTCCCGTCGCGCACGAAATCCGCGGCGCATGGAAATTTTTCCAGTCACTCTCTTCAGGCAAATCGCTTTTATTCAAAATGACAATCTCATTGGAATCGCCGGCGGTTTCACCGAAATGCGGAGGCCTGGGCGCGTTGCGATCTGCTATGTGGAGACGCAAGTCGGCCAGTTGCAGCGATTTTTCAGTGCGCGCAATTCCTTCACGCTCGAGTTCGCTTGCAGATGCTCGCAAGCCGGCAGTATCGAGCAAACGGATTGGCACACCATCCAGATTGACCGTTTCTTCGATGGCGTCGCGCGTCGTGCCATGTGTTTCGCTGACGATCACTCGATCGTAGCCGAGAAGCCGATTGAGCAAGCTCGATTTGCCGGCATTCGTCGCTCCGTAGATCACCACCCGCACACCTTCGCGCAGAATGCGCCCTTGATCGGCGGTGGCGAGCAACGCATCGATTTGCTCGCGAACAGAATCGAGCCGCCCGCGCAACGTTTCACCTTCATCCGGTGCGATCCCTTCCTCCGGAAAATCAATCGACGCGTCGATGTGGGCGAGCAGCGAAATTAAATCGTCGCGAATTTTCCTGATCTTCTCGCCGAGTCTGCCTTCGAGCTGCTCGGTGGCGGACCGGAGTGCCAGGTCGGTCTTGGCGCGGATCAAATCGATCACGGCCTCGGCCTGCGTCAGATCCATTTTGCCATTGAGAAATGCGCGCTCGGTAAATTCGCCCGGCCGGGCTGCGCGCGCGCCGGCATGCAAACAAGCTTCAAGAACTTTCGCCGTCACCAGTGTTCCGCCGTGGCAACTGATCTCGACCAAATCTTCGCCGGTATAACTCGTGGGCGCGCGATGGACAGCCAGCATCACTTGGTCGATCAATCGATCTGCTCGGTCGAGAATTTCCCCGAAATGCTGCACATGCGATGCAAATCGCGACGGCTTTTCTTTGCCGCGAAACACTTTGTCCGCAACGGCGACTGCGTCGGCGCCCGAGACGCGGACGAGGGCGATCGCACCTTCACCCGAAGGAGTGGAAATTGCGGCGATCGTGTCGCCCGCGATGATCAACTCCTTCTCTGTGTTCAGACTTGTCGATCTTTCGGCAGAATTTGTTTCAGTGTTGTGATGCATTTTCGATTTTGCTCCATGGTCCCCACCGAAATGCGGACCCATTCGGGCAGTTTATAGCCTTTAAGCGGTCGCACGATGACCTTCCTCATCAACAACTTTTCGAAGACAGCAGCCCCGTTGCCGACATTTACCATCACGAAATTCGCGACGCCGGGCACAAACTGGATCTTCATTTCGGCAAATTGCTCCTGCAGATAAGCACGACCTTCATCAACAATGCGTTTCGTTTTGCGCTGATGGGCGGCATCGTCCAGCGCGGCGAGTGCACCGGCGTGAGCGATGCTGTTGACGTTAAATGGTTGCCGCGTCTTCTGAAGCACTTCGATCAAGTCGCGCCGCGCGACGCCGTAGCCGATGCGCAGACCGGCGAGTCCGTGAATTTTGGAAAACGTGCGCAGAACGACAATGTTCCGGCCTTCGCGAACATATTGAAGCGTTGCGGGCGGATCATCGAGGAACTCAAAATAGGCTTCGTCAAAAATCACGATGATGTTTTCCGGGATGCGCGACATGAAACTGTCGATCTTGCGCTCCGAGATAAACGTGCCGGTTGGATTGTTAGGATTGGGGATGAAAATCAGCCGGGTTTTTGGCGTGATCGCATCTAGCATCGCCTCGAGGTCTTGCTGATAATCCGGGCTCGGCGTTTCAATTGTGCGCGCGCCAAAAGACGTCGCGATCAATTTGTACACGATAAAGGCGTACTCAGATGTGATGACGTCGTCGTCGAGATTGAGAAACGCATGGCCGAGAAATTCGATCACTTCGTTCGAGCCGTTACCCAGAATAATATTCTGCGGAGCGAGATCGAGTTTCGCCGCGATTGCTTTGCATAAGTAAAATCCGCCGCCATCCGGATAGAGGTGCGCGTTTTCCGCCGCGCTGTGCATCGCTCGAATTGCTTTTGGAGACGGGCCAAGCGGATTCTCGTTGGAGGCCAGCTTAATGATTGCGTTTGGGTCGACGCCGAGTTCGCGTGCCGTTTCCTCGATCGGTTTGCCCGGCTCGTAAACAGTGAGATCGCGCAATTGGGGATTCGCGAGCTCCCAAATTGAAGTCATGCGCCGCAATCTAGACAGAATTACCACAATGGACAAAACGCCGATCTCCGTGAAGACGAAGATTGCAGTGGGGACGCCCCGTCTCTACAATGGAGCGTGATGGCGGCCGGCGAGATCATTTACCTCGATAATAACGCCACGACACAGCTCGACCCCGCTGTGGTTGAGGAAATGCTGCCGTTCCTGACCAAATATTACGGCAACCCTTCGAGCGGGTATGGCTTTGCTGCCGAAGCGCGAAGAGCTGTCGATCTTGCCCGTGAGCGGCTGGCGGCGTTGCTTGGATGCGAACCGTCGGAAATTGTTTTCACCAGCGGCGGGACTGAATCGAACAATGCGGTAATCAACTCGGCTCTGCAGCTTGAACCGCGCGCCAAACATGTAGTTACGAGCGCCGTGGAACACAGCGCAGTGCTGCGCCCGTGCCAAGATCTCACGAAGCGAGGGTGCAAGGTGACAATTCTTGGTGTGGATCGAGATGGCAATGTCGATCTTGGCAAATTGGAGGCGGCGATTCTACCGGAAACGGCACTCGTTTCGGTGATGTGGGCAAATAACGAAACCGGCGTGTTATTTCCGGTCGAGAAAATCGCTGAAATATGTCGCGAGAAAGGCGTCCTCTTTCACACTGACGCCGTCCAAGCGACTGGGAAGATCCCCATGCACCTGCGGGATACCGCGATCAATTTCCTTTCCCTTTCCGCGCACAAGGTTCACGGGCCAAAAGGCGTCGGCGCACTTTATGTCAATCGGCGAACGCGCTTTCGTCCGTTGCTCGCTGGTGGAGCTCAGGAAAATGGGCGCCGCGGTGGAACAGAAAACGTCGCATCGATTGTCGGTCTTGGAAAAGCGGCCGAGCGCGCCGCCGAATATCTGTCGGAGGGGAAAGCGCATGTTCGCTCGATGCGCGATCGATTTGAAAAAGCAGTCCTTGAAACGGTAAGCGGAGGAGCGGTGAACGGCGCTGGTGCTGCGCGAATCCCAAACACGTCGAGTTTTTCATTTGAAGGGATCGAGTCTCCCGCGGCCCTTCTCTTATTGGATCGGCATCGTATTTGCTGCTCGGCCGGTTCAGCCTGCCGCACGGGTTCGCAGGAAGCCTCGCATGTGCTCCGGGCGATGGATCCGAGTGGAGATGGCGCCCGCCGCAGCTTGAGGTTTTCTTTCGGTCGGTTCAACACCGACGCGCAAGTCGATCGCGCTATTGAAGTCGTCCCGAAAGTGATCGAAAAGCTGCGTCAAATTTCGGCACCGGCTTGCGGCAGCGCCGTTTCACCTGTAGCCACGGCTCTGTGAGAGATGCGGATTTGAGTGGCTGGATCGACAATTTCCCCGCTGCGCAATATGGTGCGCAATCGTTCTCTTATGATAGACACGCCGCGAGACCCTGCCGCTTCGCGTTACGAGCACGCCGCGCACGGCCTGCGCCGTAGCGATCTCGACGCTGATCCGATCAAACAATTTTCAAGCTGGTTTACTGCCGCAATTGAGGCAGGTATCCGTGATGTCAACGCGATGAGCCTCGCCACAACCGGCGGCGACGCCAAACCATCAGTGCGGGTCGTTTTGTTAAAAGGTTTCGACCAGGACGGTTTCGTCTTTTTTACCAACTACGAAAGCGAAAAAGGAAAGCAGCTCGAAGCAAACCCATACGGGGCGCTTGCATTTTATTGGATCGAACTCGATCGGCAAATTCGCATCAGCGGGAAAGCGGAAAAAACCTCGCGTGAAGAGTCACAAACTTATTTTCGTTCGCGCCCAGTCGGCAGCCAATTGAGCGCGTGGGCATCGCGTCAAAGTGAGGTGCTCGATGGACGCCGCGTATTGGATGCGCGCATGGCGGAGATGACAGAACGGTTTGGCGGCAAGCCCATTCCGTTGCCGCCACACTGGGGCGGGTATCGCGTCAAACCGGAACTAATCGAATTCTGGCAGGGACGGCCAAATCGTTTGCACGATCGCTTCCGTTACACGCGACAGGCCAACGGTAGCTGGCTGATCGAACGGCTGGCGCCGTGAAGTGAAGAACCCCGCAGCTAAGACTTGCCCTGAGCGCTCCGGAAGAATCGACATCGTCCGCGGCGACATCACCACTCTCGATGTTGATGCCATCGTGAACGCGGCCAACACGACTCTTCTCGGCGGTGGCGGAGTGGATGGCGCGATTCATCGCGCCGCTGGTCGCAAATTGCTCGCAGAATGTCGAACGCTGGGCAGTTGCCAGCCCGGCGAAGCAAAGATTACGCGCGGATATGATCTGCCGGCGCGGTTTGTCATTCATACGGTCGGGCCGTTTTGGACCGGAGGGAAACGTGGGGAACCGCAGATTTTAGCGAACTGTTATCGGAATTCATTGCAGCTCGCGGTTGAAAACCGAATCAAGACAATTGCGTTTCCGGCGATCAGTTGCGGCGCGTATCGCTATCCGATTCGGGAGGCAACGCAGATTGCGCTGGAAACAACCCGCGAGTTCCTCGCAACGAAGGACAAGATTGACAAAGTGATCTTCGTTCCTTGGAGCGAAGATCTTTGCGAAGCATATCGCCAATTACTGTAGCAGCCCGTCTGCCTGCCACGTCGTAGCTTTGCGAAGACAGGTGAGCGTCGCATCATATCTCACCTCGAGGGTCGTAGAGATCGTCCCAACAAATTAGAATCTGCTGCGGGTTTCGCGATCTGGGTCGCGCGGTCCGTTTTTGTCGCTGAGCTTGGCCCAGGCTGCACGTACCGCGTGCTGACCTTGGTTCGCGAATCGGCCCGCCAGCGGACCTCAAGAGCGCAACAATTTGAGAGACGCAACCAAACCTCCATTTACGATTCCTTTGTATGATTAATCCGAACGAAAACGATCTTACGAGGGACGAACCGCTCCCGACGCCGCTCCAATCGGGCGAGGGAGAAATTAGCTCGGGTGGGCGTGAGCAGTTTCGTCGAGCATCAAGGAAAATCTCCACCGCCATGAGCAATACGTGGGGCGAGACAAAAGAGAAAGCCGGCCGGGCGCGTGAACGCACGGAGTATTTCGTGCGCGAAAATCCGGTGCCGACCATCCTCGGCGCGCTAGGGTTGGGAATCGCGATTGGATTCGCGATCCGCTACGCTTCGAGTAGCGAGCAAAAGGCAGAAATTGACATGAAGTCGCCGCTGGCAAATCTGAACTGGAGTCTTCTTTCGCTGCCGTTTCTCTGGCCGTTGTTCAAATCGGCCAGGGAAAAATATGAAAGCTCGGCCGAGGCAATGAAGGATGGCGTCAAGCGGCTGAAAAAGATCGACGTCGAGCGCTACTCAAAGCCGATCCGCAAGCGTTGGAAGGCGTGGACGCGGTAAGCGTCTCTGTCACGCTGCCTGGACTAAGGTGCCGATTCATCAAAGGGCGAGGAACCCACTAATGAGATCAGCCAGCGGATGTGGATACTGAGCCATGAAAGCGTGGCCGCCGCCCTTAAATTGGGCGAGCCAAGCGCCCGGGATGGCGTTGACGAGTGCTAACGCGTTGGAGGCGGGGATCACGATGTCCTCGGTGCCAGTGGCAACGAGCGCAGGCGCGCTTAACGTCCCGAGCCGATGGCCGGCGCCAGCGCGATGCCAAGCGTCCATAGCGGCAACCTGCCGGCGGATGAGGTCAGGAGACAGCTGTGCGCGCGCGGCCGCAACGATGTCGCCGAACTTCTGGTAAATGGACTCGGCGAGATCGCCGGGAAACAACAGGGAGAGCAGTCGACGAGCCTGCTCGTGTGGCGTGCCAGACGTGTCCGTCAGTTGCGCTCGGACGGTGGGTGACGCGAGCTCGGCGTCTACTCCTCTTGGGTCGGTGGAGAGCAGGACGAGCTTATCAACGAGAGCCGGGTGATCCAATGCGAGGATCTGGGCGATGAATCCGCCCAGCGACCATCCCAAGACGCTTACGCGCTTGAACTCGAGCGTCTTAATCACTCGCCCAGTGTCGTCGGCGAGCTGGGCGATATCGAAGGGCGCTTTGCTATCCGTGGAAAGCCCGATGCCGCGGTTGTCGAGGAGGATGATCTCGTTGGCAGACGCGAGCTGGTCGATGAAGGAGGGGTCCCAGTCGGCGCTCGTCGCGGCCAAGCCGTTGAGGACCAGCAGTGGTCCCCACTTCCTAGACGCCGGCAGGCGATTCGTCCACCATCGACAGGGATCGTCGCTATTGGCTCACTGGCCATCGGCGACCATCGGAAACCGCTTGGGGAGCGTCAAGTCCCACGGGTACGCGGTTATCAGGCAGAGGCTTGGTGACGGTGGATCGAGCGCTCCGAGCTCGATGCTAGAATCAGGCCGCGAAACCATGATTATTCGGCATCGCCCGGCGGAGCGGTCGATCCACCTTGAACCGAGGAGTATCCTCGCGGAAGATGTCGATCTTCGCATGGCGAACTCGAATTCATCCGAGCAACCGGGCTGGCAACGCAATCCGATCTTTGAATTTTTTGCGTCGCTTAAACTCGCGGTCGTTTTACTCGCGGTCCTAATCATCGCCGCGATGGCGGGCACGATCTACGAATCAAGTTTCGATTCGAAGGTCGCACGCGCTTACGTTTACGGCGCGCCTTGGTTCAATCTCTGGCTCGTTTTACTCGGCGCCAACCTCGCCGCCTCCGCTTTCTCGCGCTGGCCGTGGCGTAAACATCATCTTGCCTTTCTCATAACGCATCTCGGCATCATCACCCTGCTGATTGGATCGCTCATCGGTCGGATTTTTGGAATCGAAGGAACCATGACGCTCTTCAAAGGGGAGGGGCCAACGAATCGTCTCCTTATCAATCAACGCCAGTTGCGCGTGCACGATGTCGATGGAATCGTAAAAGGATTTGCCGCGGAATTTTTGCATCATCCGCCGAATTGGCAGCATCCGCGCAACCTCGGCCTGCTCGCGAGCGGCGCGCGTTTGCAGATTGTCGATTACGCGTCGGCGATCGAGGGGAAGCTGAACCCGAAGCCAGTAGCTGATGGCGGCGCACCCGCGCTGCATTTCACGATGTCTACCGCGATGATGAACCAGCATCTCGATAGCTGGTTGCTCGCTGATGATCCACAGCACGGAAATTTCTCGCTGGGCCTTGCAAATGTCGAGTTGAAACGTGGCGCCGCGCCGAACGCCACGGAAGGCAGGGGCGATTCACCGAATCGGCCGGAACCGGACCAGAGCACGAATAGGAGCGAGGCCAAAGAAGAAGTCGATCTTGAGGAATCGATTTTTGCGTTTAGCAAAGCGCCCGGCGAACAGATCGGTCGCGTTCGCAAAGGCGGCAGCACCGGTGCGAAAGTGAGCTTGGAACAACCGCAAAACGGAAATAAAGGGCGCGTGTTGATTTCGTTAGGCGAAAGGGAAGCCAGCTTCGATGTGGGGGAAAATCTCGGCCGCGAGGTGACAATCGACGGGACGCCGTTCGTGCTCAAGATCGACGGTTACTGGTCCGATTTCCGGATCGCCGATGGCAAGCCGAGTTCGCTAAGCGATCAACCGAACAATCCCGCAGTGCTTGTGACGATTCGCGGGAAAGCCATTCCCGTGGCCGAAGCCGCGACAAATCCGCACGGGGGCGGAAAACAACTCACGGCGACGGGTGGCCCGCCGACGATGCCTGCAACCGGCGAAGAGGCCCCTAATCGTCTCACGCTTTTCGTCGCCGACGATGGCGCAATTACTTACGAACTTGTTTCGCGAAAGAATGGGAAATCAGCCGGCAACATCGAGATAAACAAACCGCTCGCAACCGCTTGGGCGGACTGGCAAATCAGTGTCGACAAGATGATGCCGCACGCCGAGCAAAGGATCAACTTCACGCCGGTGAAATCCGACCAAGCATCGACATCTTCCGCAGATTTGGCCGATGGCGTGCGCGTTCGCATTCAACAAAATGGCGAAACGTTGGAGCAATGGGTGCCGGCTGGTTGGCAAGTGACAGTGCCGACTGAAACGCAACGAAGGTAGCAACAGTCCCGCGGGGTTTAAAAGTAATCTGCGAATCGTAACGGCCGATGGCGACATCGCCACCGGCTCATGCTGGATGAACAATCCGTTCAGTTATCCCGGCGCGTGGTGGCGCACTTGGACCGGGCTGACGTACAAGATTTCACAGGCCTCCTGGAATCCGGAAAATCTCGGACAAAGCACGGTGCAGATTTTGCGCGATCCCGGCTGGCTATTGAAATGGATCGGCTCTTTGCTCGTTGTGATCGGCGTGTTCATGATGTTTTATCTCCAGCCGTATCGAAAACAAACCGAAGGCGAGCCGATTACGCCTTCCGGTCCCAAACCAAAAAAACGGCAACGCGAGACTTCGTCAGCTATTCCAGCGACAGTTCAGCATTGATTCCGAAAGTTTTCGCCACTTGAAACCTGAAGGGAGACGTTGAACGTTTTGCTCTCACATGGGACACAGGAAAATTATTCAATCGTTCGTGTCTTTCGGCTTCATGGCGGTTTTGGCCGCATGGGCGTCGGATAACGAGCCAGCCGAAGTTTTATCCGGTGAGCGATCCGAGTCAGCCGCATCTAAATGGGGTAACTACAACGGCGAACCAGTGACGAAGTGGAACGCGGATGGGCGGACAATGACGCTGTTAACTGAATTGCGTTATACCGATCCACAGGGCTTTGTCTGGATTGCCCCGATCGGATCGGTTGTCGATGGGGCATCCATCCCGCGCTACCTCTGGTCGATCATGGGCGGACCGTTCGAAGGAAAATATCGGAACGCCTCCGTGTTGCACGATGTCGCGTACGGGCAACACAACCGGCCATGGCAGGATTGCGACCGCATGTTCTACTACGCGATGCGTTGCAGCGGCGTGAGCGTGGTTGAAGCGAAGAGCATGTTTTACGCGCTCTATAAATTCGGGCACCATTGGAAGTTTCCGATCAAACGCGCGAAGCCGGTGAAGTTTGAAGGACAGTTGGTAGCGCGAGCGGAGCAGATTCCCCGAGCGATTCCAGTGAATCCAGAGCAAATCAACGAAGCACGAGATTGGATTCGCAGCGCCGACCCCAGTCTCGACCAGATCGAGCAAAGGGCTGACGCCGAAGCGTGGTGATTCCTAATATCAAGGAGTGACGGCTTCCTAGCCGTCAAGGGACACGACGTTGGGAAGCCGTCGTTCCTTGCGTTTGCTGATGAAAATGCACGGGCGCCCTTGAAAAGCTCCATCCCAAGGCGCCCGGCTCTGGGTTTATTTGTGGCGCAACCTAACCCATCGGTAGCAAATTCCTTGTCCCGCGACGACAGGATTCACTGCGTGAACGCGTCAACCAGATCGTTTACGGCAGGGTCGGCCTCGCTCGCTTCACGAGATCAATAAATAATTGTCGAGGTTTGATGATTTTGTTTGGTCTTTCATTTTGTTGAATTGGTGTATTGGGTGTTTGCGCTCACGATTGCAGCCCGGCGTTACAAACAGATGGCGGCCTTGCAGAAAAATGGTGACGTTTTCGTGCCAATTCCGTGAACTCACCTGCCGCGCAGATTCTCACGCCCGCCTCGATCAAGGCTGAGGCCCAAGGCCACCGAGGTTCGCTTCGTGGACGGTCGAAATTTCTTTCGCTATAGTTCCAGAGGCGAATCCCAACGGGTTCCAGAAAGGAAACTTTAACAGGAGGACATTTATGCTAGGCGAAAAGATTGGTGGAACGTCAGGTAAGACTACTTCGCAGCGCGTACTGCCGAACCTTGGCGGAGGTCCAAAAATGGAAACGTCGTTTCAGGCGAATGGATCGATACTGGGCACGGACGTAAAGGAGACGGGCACCTATTGGACCGTCGTCCGTGCGGACGGGACACTCTACGGCGAAGGGCAGGGAGTGATGATTCTCAAGGACGGGAAAATGGCTACCTGGACAGGTCACGGTATCGGCGTGATGAAGAAAGACGGGACCGCGAGCTATCGCGGCGCCGTGTATTATCAAACTTCGCCCCCACGCTGGTCCCGGCTAAGCAAGGTCGCAGTGCTATTCGAATACGAGGTAGATGCGGAGGGCAACACCCGCTCCGAATTTTGGGAATGGAAGTAGCTCGCAACTAGGTCGCTGCGAAAGCCAATTGCTTAAGCTGACCAAAAGAGCGATACCGAAGTTGCGTGAGTCTCGGAGCAAAATTTGCCGGGGCCCGATATCGCGAATTGTTGCTATGAACGAAAAATTATTCGCCTTTTCTTACGACTATTCGTCTAATTCTCGTTAGATGGTGAAGTTCGCGCTCGCAGCTACGACGATTGCAGTATCGATTGCTTGCTGCCCGCGAGCCTGTGCTGCAGACGCCGCGTTCTACGACGGCTTGTTCCAGCGCGGCGAACGCGCCGAGGGCCGTTGGGAGGTTCCTAAGGTGCGCGAATGGCTCTGGAAACATTGGTATCAGCGCACAGCCGGAACTGCTATTCTGAGTGGGTTACCATGGAGGGCGACGGCGGCACTTCCGAT
>QHOM01000240.1 GCA_003218785.1 Verrucomicrobiota bacterium | reverse complement strand
GAAGGATACAGGAAGAGCACCATCATCTCAAGGCTCAAGGCCTTGATTTTGCAGGCAGCACAAGATTCCCTTCACTCCACCAAGGTACCGAAGAGTGGAGAGGGTGCCATGGATCCCACTTGAGAGTGAGGTAGACTAACTGATAGCTGGAATGGGGAAGAAGCACGCGGGGCCAGGCAGCTAAGAATCTCTGCCAAGCTGATTGGAATGCTGAACACCCTTTCAAAGAAAGAGGCCTGTGTCTCTGTAGGAGACTTGGATGTGTTTGCCAAGTGGTTCTACCTGAAGAGGAAGAAGATAGCTGGTCTGGCTAAACAATCCCAGGATCAGGAAGATTGGCTACAAGACTTTTGAAGTCTCTAGAAGCAGGCAGTTAGTTTCTCTAGGCTTTGGTAGTTAGGAGTCCCAGATTGGCTGGCATAGTTAGATAATCTCCTTCTCTCCACAGCCCAGATCTTACTGCCTCTCTCAGGACAGTCTCTGTTAGCCAGATGTGGAAGCTTTTCCCTTGTGAAGTTGCTACTTGTTGGGCCAGCGCAAAAGCATCATGGGTCAGAACCACCCTAACAAGTCCACTTGCGGAGCTGAAATCAGATGTCTGTTCAAGGTATGGCTCATTTTCCAGTGAATCAGATTCCATATCATTGTTAACCCAATTCATGTATATGATCCTTCTTTGGCACCAAGTGCCTACTTCTTGATCTCATCTCTTGGGCTCCAGCCTCTTCATGGGGGCTTCCAAAAGTCCCAAACTCTCTTCCTGCTATTCAACCACCCAAGTTTGAGAGGTAATCCTGGCCTGTTTCGTGATCCAGGGAGTCAGGCCTTGATGTGTGTTTTTTTCCTACTAAAGACATCGTAATGGAGTGAGCCTGCATGGGACAGGCAGGGTTCCTCCCACAGGAACGCAGAGGTGCTAGTCTTTTGCATTTGTCTTGTAATCCCTTCTTGGGCCACTTCATCCCCTCTGCTCTGGGCCCCTTGGAGGGAGGCTTCCTCAGGTTTGATTTGATCAGGGCCTTTGCAAGGAGGAGGTAGGGGCATGTGGGTTGAGGGCCTGTTGTGGATGACAACAGAATTACTATCCCACATGACCCTCAAGAATCTTGGATCCCTGACACGCCATAAAAACTTAGCTAAACCTGTTATTTTCCTGGGCAGGATGATAGCTCAACTCTGGGGGACAAGGGATGGCGCAAACTAAGCCAAAACTGCTAGACCCTCTGTCCATCACTGTTGCTCCTCTGACTGCATATCAGGGGATCAAGCAAAAGCAAGCAACTGGATTCTTCTATCAGAATGGAGATCGCTACTTTGTAGTCACAAACCTGCATGTTCTACTGAAAGAAGATGAGGACTGGAAAGCAAACAAGATCAGCATCAGGGTGCATGATGATCCAAGTTACCTTTCTGAGAACTTTGACCTAGAGCTGCCTCTATACAAGGAGGCAAAACAACTGTGGAAGGAATTGGACCCCCAGGTGGATCTAGCTGCTGTAGAAATTGACCCTTGGATGATCAAATCTGGCAAAGTCATCATGAAGGTCTTCTCCAAGCAAGATCTTCCTCCAGATGACTTGATACTTGGAATTGGTGATGACTTGCTTATTCTAGGGTACCCCCTTGGGTTGTATGATCACAAGTTGAATCTGCCAATAGTCAGAAGCGCTTCAATTGCAAGCGTCTACCCCACTCCCTTCAATGGAAATCCATTCTTTTTGGTAGATGCTAGGGTGTTCCAAGGTAATAGTGGAAGCCCTGTTATTACGAAGCCCACCAGGTTGCTGGTCAAGGAGAGTGGCAATGAACTTGTTGTGGGAAAAGTTTCCTTCCTTGTGGGAGTTCTCTCCCACACCTGGCCAATCTATGAGGGAAAAGAACACCTTGGACTGAATGCAGTCTGGTTCTCTTCTCTAGTGGAGAAGTTGACTTCTCTCTAGTCTGTGGAAAACAGTTTCACTAGACTATACCTTATGGCTCTGAACATCTAGGGTGTAGAGTTGATTATTCCTTGACTGCTGAAATCTCTAACATTGAGAATTCTGGGCCAACTGCTCAGGACTTCCTGGGTTCAACTCCCACCCCCGCACCTGCATTTCTTAGCTCTCTCGGTGCAGCCCGTAAGTGTACAGGCACTTCCATAGTGTTGGACGGCGATATATCAGAATTAGATATTATCGAAGTTCGAGAATATTCCCTGGCTGAACATTCCATATAACTCGTGACACACCAGCACTCAACCACGTGATTATCACTGTCACGACAACTAATCTCACCACGAACAGTCCTCAAAATCACACTCCTCCTAGCCACGATGCTTCTGGGCCCAGCCGCGTTCCTAGGACCCCCCGCCAGGGCAGCAACACCCTCAGGAGGCACGATCACGGACACTCAGCCAAGCACCTTGTGGCAGGGACATTTCTACCCTCTCGCTTTCACCGCGGACCCCGCCCAGTGCCCCGGAACCATTGACACCGCGGATCTTGTCTGCGACCACTTCTATCTCAACATCAACCTACCCAGCACTTTCTGGCAAACCC
>QHOM01000045.1 GCA_003218785.1 Verrucomicrobiota bacterium | reverse complement strand
GCCTTCGCCCAACGGCCGTTGCCATCCATGATGATTGCGACGTGACGTGGAACGGTTTTCACGTTCGGATGTTGCTATAAAATGATGGTTTCGCTGCGTCCTGGGCCTACGCTAATCACAGAAAGCCTTGCTCCCGTTAATTTGGAAATGTATCTGACATATTCTCTTGCTGCTAAGGGTAGTTGCGAAAGTTTTCGCGCCGAATGCGTAGAACTATTCCAGCCGCGCACCTCTTCGTAGATCGGTTCGCAGTTAGCCAGCTGTACTGCGTCGCTTGGCGGGACATCCAGAGGTTTCCCGTTTAGCCGGTAAGCGACGCAAACGTGAATCGGATCTACATCGTCGAGACCATCAAGATTCGTAATGGCAAGGTCGTCGATTCCGTTGATCATTGTCGCATAGCGAGTCGCCACTGCATCGAACCAGCCGCAGCGACGTTTGCGCCCGGTGGTTGCGCCAAACTCACGTCCCAAGTTGTGGAGCATCTGTGTCAATCGCACATCTTCAGTTGGCAAGGCACCCTCCCCTACGCGCGTCGTATATGCTTTCATGACCCCGACCACGCGATCCACCCGATGTGGCGGCACGCCAGTGCCAGTACACGCGCCGCCCGCCGTCGTGTTTGACGAAGTCACGTACGGATAGGTGCCATGATCAATATCGAGAAACGTTCCCTGCGCCCCTTCAAAAAGAATCTCCTTGCCGCGCTCAAGGGCACGATGGAGAAACACAACCGTGTTGCCGACAAACGGGCGCAATCTTTCGCCAGCCGCAAGGTAACTCTTGTTGACCTGGTGAAAACTGATCGGCTTTGCACCCAGCGCCTGGAGGATTCTGTTGTTCTCGGAGATTTTGGCTTGCAACTTCTTTGAGAAAACAATCGGTTGCATCAAATCGGACATCCGCAGACCTGTGCGCGCAGCCTTGTCCCCATAGGCCGGTCCGATCCCGCGTTTAGTCGTTCCAATTTTCTCCCGGCCCTGACGCAGTTCGCGCTGCTCATCCAGCAGACGGTGGTATGGGAGAACCAAATGTGCACAATCGCTAATGAGTAGATTCCTGCCGATCGTGATTCCTAATTCGCGGAGGCCATCGATCTCGGCGACGAGTGCAACGGGATCGATGACCACACCGTTTCCGATCACGCAAGTTTTTCCGCGCCGGAGTATTCCGGATGGGATCAGATGTAGCACGTATTTGCTCCCACGGTGGATAACCGTGTGTCCGGCATTGTTCCCGCCCTGACTGCGAACAACGATGTCGGCCTTGGCGGTGAGGACGTCGATGATTTTGCCTTTCCCCTCATCCCCCCATTGCGCCCCAATTAAAATCGTGTTCGCCATTGAAATTAGAAACGGGCAAAAAATTTTCCCGATGCATCCGCCAGGACACAAGTCGGGACTGCCGACAAATAATATGTTGGCACTATTTGCCTGCAACAAATTTTGCGGTTTGGCGGTGGCCGCCTTTCCGAGCCCTACCGTCTCGCCTCAGACGGCTAGCGTTTCGCGCACTTAAAGACTCGATGCAGCGCCAAGTCTTCAAATCTGAGGGGACATGCAGAATAATCTCGTGAACCTGAACAAGCGAATTACACATGAGAACTTGACTTTAAGCGTTAAGTTTCCCGCTCTTCGAGAGAGAAGGGATCGCCATGCGATATTTTGGCTCTAGTCTCCTGCTTGCGGGGAGGCCTGTTCGCCGATTGAGGCGCAATTGTTTGTCCATCCCGGGCTTCCGCTTTTCCCGGCGGAGACGCGTCTGGCCCTTGCTTTCCAGACTCGATCATCGTCGGTCGGACAGGAGCGATCTTTTCCGATTTCTGCGAATTCGATGCGTGCGACGCGCTACTCTGCTCAATGCGCGTTTCTTTTCTCGTCGGCTCCACAGCTCCTGAAGCATTCGAGTTTCCCGCTGTGGCGGTCTGTGAATTGGACCCCTCTGCTGTGCTCGATTCTTGAAGAGTTCGGCCCATTTGTCGCTCTGCCGCGAGCGCTCCCGCCAGCCGCATTTGCTCGAGCGTGGGTGCGGGAGAAGTCGATTTGTCTGTGCGCGCGTGAGATTTGGCTTGCGTCGATGCCCCCAATTCCGGCTCCGCCCGCTCAGGTGGTCGCGTTGCTTGCTCGGAAGCCTCTGGTTTCCTTTCGCGAGCGACGACCACCTCCTGCCCGCTCAGTTGTCCAGCGATAGCCAAGCCGCAAAGGAATGCGGTCGAAAGCCTTTTCAACATCAAACGCCTGATAAGCAATCCGGCGCCATTGGCAAGCATGTAATTAGAAGTTGCCAAACCTGCGACTATCCGATGAAGCCGCGGACCAGCAGTATCAGTAACCCAAGCCCGAGTACAATCCGGTAAAGAGCAAACGGCACGAAGCCCCTCGTGCGTACCCATTGAATGAACCAAGCCACCACGGCCAACGCCACGAAAAACGAGACCACAAATCCAATCCCCAGCACGATCCATTCATGACCACTCATCTTTAGTGGTGTGATATTCGACTCGTTGTGGTACGGCATCACTGTTTTTGCGAAATCGTACCCAGTGGCCATCAGCATCGTGGGCATAGACAGAAAAAACGAAAATTCGAGCGCGGCCGGACGCGACATGCCCACTACCTGCCCGGCGGCGATCGTGGACATTGATCGGGACGTTCCGGGAAAGATTGCGGAAAGAATTTGTGCTGCGCCGATCCAGACCGCTTGTGGCAAAGTCATCTCTTCCATGTGCATGACGCGCGGTCGCGTGAAAGCGGTGTCAACCACCCACATGATGACTCCCCCAATGAGAAGCGCCAATGCCATAACCCAGAGATTTTCCAGATTCTTGCCGACCTGTTTTGTTAAGGCCCACGCCGGGACCGCCGTTACGACGAATGCAATTAGCGTGAGGCTCAATGGATGCGTGAAGATCGTGCGATCGCCGCGTTCGCCTTTTGGAAAGGTCCGAAGAAACGTCAGGATGCGCTCCCGAAAATAAACCGGCAACGCCAAAATTGCGCCAAGCTGAATGACGATGGTGTACATTTTCCAGAAACCGTCATGAAGGTCGATATGCAGCAGCGCTTCGCAGATGCGCAGGTGTGCGGTCGAGCTCACAGGAAGAAATTCGGTCAGCCCTTCGACAATTCCGAGAAAGATCGACAATAAGTATTCGTACATGTGTTGAATCGCGAATCGTGAGACCGTTAAATCGAGACAGCGTTGAACAGTTACGTCGTTACAACGGCGTGGTATTCACAGTTAGCGGTTTATAGCAACTACCTCTTTACACTTTGTAACTCTTTCAACGACTTAACGCGTGAGCACGTCGCACTCACAGCGCCTCCATTCCCCGTTCCCCTGTTCGAATGCGCACCGCCTCTTCCACCTGCCTGACGAAGATCTTTCCATCGCCGATCTTGCCAGTCTTGGCTGCGCCTAGAATCGCTTCGACAGCGCGCTGCGCACGATCGTCCGGAACAACCATCTCGAATTTTACTTTCGGGAGAAAGTCGACCGTGTACTCCGTGCCACGATAAATTTCGCTGTGACCTTTTTGTCGCCCGAAGCCTTTTACCTCAGTGAGAGTCATTCCTTCCACGCCCACGGCCATAAGCGCTTCCTTCACCGGTTCGGTCTTGAAGGGTTTGATAATCGCCTCGATTTTTTTCACCGCGCCAAACTAGAACCGGCGTTCCAAATGGCAAGCAGCGCTTCCTGCAGTGGCAGGCAGGTCCCTGCGTTATCTTCTGTTTGCAACCCACACACGGCTGCCTCCACAGCTCAAGAAACCCACCCAGCGATCATGCCCTGATGTGGCGAATCGGTTATAGTGAGCTCCGCCTTAACCATCTCGTGGGCAAGTCCGCGAAAATCCCAGCCGGTCTTCAGCCCAGTATTTCCCGAATCGTGTCCCCCGGAGTTTCATCATCACGAGGGAGATAAGTAACCAGACAACGTCAGGTTTTGCGTCCAAATTTTTTCTCCAACTCGGCCAGCGAAATCTGGATCATCGTGGGCCGTCCATGCGGGCAACAGTACGGCAGATCGCAATTCAGCAAATCCCGAATCAGTTTCTCAACTTCGGGATAACGCAGCGGATCATTGGCTTTGACGGCATGACGGCAAACGGTTTTGGCAATCACCTCTTCGCCTAATCGCATCGCCGAACTGCTATTGCTGGCGCCTTTGAGATCGTCGGTCACTTTACGCATAAACTGCGTCGCATCTGAAACGTTCAAAAAAGCAGGAACGCTGTCGATCTTAAATGTATTTGGCCCGAAGCTCTCAATCCCGATTCCCATTTTTTGCAAGGTTGACATATTGCGCTCGATCCAATCCGCATCGCGCGGCGGCAGATCGAAAGTCTGAGGGAGTAGGAGCTTTTGCGCTGGAACTCCCTGCTCTTCCATTCGTCGCCGCAAATCTTCGAAGAGAATACGCTCGTGCGCCGCATGCTGATCGACGAGGACGAGCCCGTCTGCGTTTTCCATCAAGACATAGAGCTTATTGAGCACCCCGATAATCTGGAATTGCTGAGGAGCAGCTTCGGCGGAGGCAATTGTTTGCTGCACGCGGCCGTGGTCACCGACCACGGCTACGGAGCCCGGCATGACAGGCAGTGGAGGAACAAACCCAGCACTTCTGTGTCCGCTATCGCCAGAGTCAGCCTGAAAGTGGGGAAGTTCACGATGCGGAGCTGAAGGAATCTTTGCTGCCGTTCCGACTGGCTCCGGCGCAGCGTGCGGTGCGCGAAACTTTTCCTGCCACTCCGTCCGGCGACTTTCCAACGCTTGCTGAATGCAGCGGATGACCGCTTCACGTACTGCAGTTGGATCACGGAAACGCACTTCGCGCTTTGCCGGGTGCACGTTTACATCGACTGCGGCTGGATCGAGATCGAGAAAAAGAAACGTGACCGGATACTGCCCTCTCATGAGCGCGGTGTGGTAGCCTTCCCGGATAGCCGCGGTAATGATGCCGCTTTCGATCGCGCGGCCGTTTACAAAAATGAGCTGTTGCGCGCGCGTCTGCCGGCTCAGGCCGGCCTGACCGATGAACCCGCTGATTTGAATTTTCCTTGTGGCAGCACCGTTTAGCTGAATCAGGCGTTCCAAAAGTTCGACACTATATAAATCTCGGATTCGATCGCCAAGCGTTGCCGTTGCCGGCAATTGGAAGATGAGCCGGCCGTCTCGTAGCAGCGTGAAGGCGATGTGAGGATGACCGATCGCCTGCAGGTGGATCTGATGCTCGATATTGCGGCTTTCTGTGTTCTCGGACCGGAGAAACTTCCGACGCGCGGGCAGGTTATAAAAAAGCGAACGCACCTCTATTTGCGTCCCTGGCGCTTCACCGCCGTCGCGCACGATGTCAATCTTGCCGCCGTTCACGATGATTTCCGTTCCGGCGATGGCATTCGGTTCCCGCGTGGTTAATCGAAATCGCGAAACACTGGTGATGCTGGGTAATGCTTCGCCGCGAAATCCCAGCGTGCCGACAGCTTGTAGATCAGCGGCCGAACGAATCTTGCTCGTGGCATGACGCTCAAGCGAAAGGAGCGCGTCATCACGATCCATGCCGCACCCGTCGTCAATCACGCGAACCAGCGACATTCCCCCGCGATGAATCGTGATCTCGATCTTGCGAGCCCCAGCGTCGATGCTGTTTTCGATTAACTCCTTCACGACGGAGGCGGGACGCTCCACCACTTCGCCGGCCGCTACCTGGCTGGCGACGATGTCTGGCAGCAATCGGATCCGGCTCATGCGATTTTGAACCTTAGTTTTCGGCTCACGAATTGCGAAGAAAAATACCAAAACTGTAGGGGAAGCTGACAGCTTTCCCCACAGCGACAGCGTTTGCATGTTTTTGACTTGGTGAAGTCATCGCCGTATTTTACTCGACATGATTAACGTCAGCGACAACGCTGTTCGGCAGCTCCGAAGTCTGCTTGCAGCGCAGGTGGAGAATTCTCGGAAAGGTCTGCGCGTACAGGTTGCAAAAGGCGGCTGTTCGGGTCTGCATTACGAGATGGCGCTCGATGAGAAAAAGGACGGCGACGCCGTCGTGGAGCGCGATGGAATGCAATTTCTTATCGATGACGAGAGTATCCCATACTTGCGCGGCGCTACTTTGGATTTTCACGATGGTTTAACCGGTGCTGGTTTTCACATCGTCAACCCAAACGCGTCGCGGACCTGCGGATGCGGTTCGTCGTTCGAAACGGCCCGGCCAGTTTGAAACCGAGGGATTTTCTCGCGTTCACGTGATGGACTATGGTGGTTACCCTTACGAAGAGCCGTACGCTCGCCCGCGGCGACGGGTCAATTACTTTGCCTGGACCGTTGCCGTTCTCCTATTAAGCGGCTTCGCTCTCGCAGCGTGGCTGGGGAGTTTTTACATTTTCGATCAGCCGGAGCGTCCGGATAGTTACCGGATCTTACAAAGACTGCACAAAATTGATCCGCCGAAGCGTTTCGAGTTGACCGCCGCGCCGGCCGGCGAATTCGTAACCGCGAAGCAGTTATACGATCGCTACATTGGGATGGGCAGTGCAGAATTGGCCAGGGCCAATGCCGAATTGGCGCGCAATTATATTCGCAATTATCAGCAAGTACGCGGCTTGGTGCCGTACGTGGTTGGCAGATATACGATCGTGGCAACGCGTGCACTCGGACCTGACGATGTGTTTACCTCGGGCATGGTCGCCCTAACGACCGCCGGCGAGAGTGGCGAACTGCTTATGGAGCACCTCTACCCGGCTAACCCTGAAGTCCTGCCGTTGATGAAGCAGACACTTAACGTCGGTTTGGAAGTGAAACTCGAGCGAACACATGATCTTTCCGCCGTGATTCATGCAGAGCGGTTGCCGGACGGTCGCATCATGATTACTGCTGTCCCATTGCTTTACGGGAGTTATACGGTCACACGTGGCCTTGGGACTTTCCGTCTTGAGCCGCCGCTTAGTCTGAACCTGGCCGCAGGCTGGCCCTTATTTAAGCCACAAGAACGCGCCAAAATCGAGCAGCACTACGCAGACTATCGGCAAAAGATTGCAACGACCCAGGGCGGACCGGTCCCGGTACCTGGATTGAGCGCCAGCGCTACGCCTCCGCCGGCCCAGAATGAACTGGTTCGGGTCGAACAGGCCAGGCCTGTTGAGGCACCGGCGGTAACACCAATTCCAGCAAAAAGTGAAAAGCTCGCCAAGGCAACGCTATCGTCAAAGGGCCGCAAGGGGACGAAGAAACAGAAGCTCGAGTCTCCTGCCCCCGCAGGGAGTCCTGCACAACCCATCATTGCTCAGAAACCGAGCGCGCCAGCTTCGACACCGATCGCTGTCGCGTCGGCAGCGACACCAAGAACAGCGATTGCCACGCCGGAGCCGACGGTCGCTGCTGCTCAGGTCGCACCCATGCCAACTACAACGCCCGTTCCAGTTTTGCCCGCGCAGCCTGTCCCCGCCGGTGCCTCAGACGTAGCGCTCGCGTCAAACGCAGGCGGCGGCAGTTGGAAAACGTTTCCGGCCGGGAAAATGCCGCTCGGGCGGCTCATCGGGACGGGCGATCTGCGGGATGTTGTCGACCGTGGGCTTGCTGGCGAACGCGTTTATTTAAGGGGACAATTCGTCGTGAATTTTTCCGACGCCAACCGCGCCGTGCTTCGCCCACGCACGACATTAACAAGTAAAATGCTTCATTTTGGGGCGGGCTCGTCCACGCGCATCATTGTCGAATTTCCATCCGGTTACACTCCTCCACAGCAAGGTGCAGTGGTAAATCGGGACGAGACCCGACCGTACGAAATCACCGAAGTGCGCAAACAGGAAGACGGACAGCTCAACGTCTTTGTGCGCGAAATAATGCAGCCGAATTAATCGGTGCGGGAGCGAAAAATCAATTTCCCGTCGCGGATTTCGACTGTATCGATGTCGTAACTGTTTCGGTAATCAGCGAGGTAATCTCGCAATCGCCTCGAATGGTACTTCCAATTCAAAAGATCCTTCGGGACCGGCGCATTGTTCACAACGATCCGGTTCAATTGTGGATGTTCCAGAGATTCCGCGCCGTTTAATTGGATCATGACATCCCCGTTGAAGTAATAACGAGACCAACCGAAGAATTCTCCAAGCGGGACACTCGCCTGCAGACGAAGCCGATTCTCCTCCGTCGATACGAAGGCCTTCCAGCGTGCACCTCGATTCGCGGCGATCAAACTGTTAACATCGTCCGCCGTCAGTTCGATTTCGGCTGGCTGACCAGCACGCTTTTTCTGTTCGAAATCCTGCCACCGTTCCTGGAAGGATTGAATTTGCTGGTCCGAAGCGGCGAATTCAGGAACCGGCGCAGGCGTTTCGGCAATCGAATGCGTTTTCGCCAGCCAGAAAATACCGTGGACTACTGCCGAATGACGCTGCAAACCCCAGTACAATCCGGCGAAACAGGCAACGGTCAGCACAGTCCCAAAAACCACGAGGATAAGGCAGCCTCTGGCGAAACAGCCCAATCCTTTTCTCGGCGGTGGCGCCTCAACCCAGCCGTTCATGTGCTCCGGCCCGGCTGCATGTCGATTTTCGATTGCGCATCAATCATTTTGTCATAAAGCGCACGCAATCCCTCCGAAAGCATTCGTGTTCCCGAGAGGATCGGCATAAAATTCGTGTCGCCGTTCCAGCGCGGCACGATGTGGATATGCAGGTAATCGACAATGCCGGCCCCCGCGCATTCGCCAAGGTTAAGACCGACGTTGAAACCCTGCGCTTTCGTCGTTGTGCGCAGCAGCGTTTGCGCGTGCACCACCAAATTCCAAAGCTCGACAATTTCATTTTCGCCAAGCGAAGAAATATCGGCCGTTTTACGATAAGGCACCGCCATTAAGTGACCGACCGTGTAAGGATAGCGGTTCATCATTAAGAAAGCATTTTTGCGGCGCGTGATCACCAAATGCGCCGCGTCATCGCTTGCTCGAGCCGCCGCCTCCAGAAAATCCGCGTTCGGTTTTTCCCGCTCGAAGTATTCGACCCGCCAGGGGCACCAGAGCGTCTCCATCTCTTTTTTTGGAAATTCCGCCGACATCTCAGATTCGTTTTTCTTAAAGGAAGCTGTCAGCTTTCTCTTTGGCGAGAGTAGATTTGCGCGCCGGAAAGTCGAGCAACCATTTCTGTCCCTCCTGTTGTCATTCCGAGCGGATGTCGAGGAACCTCTCAATATTTCTTCGTCTCGGCTTTAGGCGGCGCACAATCCGCCGGATGCAATCCTCCAGTCTTTCCCTTAATTACCAAACCAACTCAGCACGCGCCGGTTCCTGTTGGTAACGGATAGCAGATAGCGGCGGGACGGCGGGCAAAAGAAAATCAAAAAAAAGGCTTGCACGTGAAATGGTGTTATAGTCAACTACATCACTATATGAGACGCAGTGATGGATCGAAACCGTGTCTTGCCCCCTCTCTCGCAAGGGCGATCTGGAGCACAGGATGAATCGTGAATGGAACGATGGTCAGCCGATTTATCGCCAGCTTCGCGATCGCGTCGTCCACATGATACTCGACGGCGTACTAAAAGAAGGCGATCCGCTGCCGTCGGTGCGCAATGTCGCGGCGGAATATCGGGTTAATCCGCTCACTGTTCTGAAGGCGTATCAAGAACTGGTCGACGAGGAGCTTGTCGAGAAAAAGCGAGGTCTCGGCATGTTCGTCAAAGCCGGTGCGCACAAGCTGCTGCTCAAAGGCGAACGCCAGAAATTTCTTGCCGAGCATTGGCCGAGGGTCCACGCAACCATTCGCCGGCTCGGTCTCACACCGGAAGAACTGCTCGATCCTGCGGCAACGCGCCGGTCGCCATCGAAGAAAAAGGAGGAGCGCTGAAGCCATGGCCTGCATAGAAGCTCGCCGTCTCCGCAAGACGTTCGGCACAACCATCGCGCTGGACGGCGTCGATTTGCGTGTCGAAGAGGGGCGCATCCTCGGACTCATTGGTCCCAACGGCGCAGGCAAGACCACTGCGCTCAACGCAATTCTCGGCCTAATCCCATTTCAGGGAGAAATGAAAGTGCTTGGGCGCGACCCTTGGGGCGCGCGCGATCAGCTCATGCCCGATGTCTCTTTCATTGCCGATGTCGCCGTGCTGCCACGCTGGATTCGGGTTTCGCGACTGCTCGACTACGTCGGCGGTGTGCATCCGCGATTCGATCGGGCGAAGGCCGAAGGATTTCTGGCGAAGACCACGATCAAGCGCGCCAGCAAGGTGAGAGAATTGTCGAAGGGCATGGTGGCCCAACTGCATCTCGCGCTGGTGATGGCGATTGACGCGAAATTGTTGGTGCTGGACGAGCCGACGCTTGGCCTCGACATCCTATATCGGAAGCAGTTCTACGACTCGCTCCTGAACGATTATTTCGATGGTACTCGCACCATCATCGTGACTACACATCAGGTGGAAGAGGTCCAGGAATCTGGAAGTGATGGTGAATCCCGAACATGTCGTCGCGGCACGCGCGCTCAAGCCAATTCACGAGCGCGCGGTGTTCGGCCGCAGCGTCCTGCTCTTCGATCATGCCGATCATGAGCAACTCGCCGCGTTTGGCGAGGTGCGCAGGCCCAGCATCGCCGACTTGTTCGTTGCCGTGATGGGCAATCAAGCCGGCCACAAGCAAGGAGCAGCGAAATGAATAATCCATCGAGCGCGCCTGAATCGCCGATTGACTCGCACGCAATCGTGCCTGCGTCCGCGTCGTCGACTCGACCATTCTACTGGTCGGTGCGCCGCGAGTTGTGGGAGAACCGTTCGATCTGCATCGCGCCGCTGATCGTCGCGGTGGTCGTGCTGTTCGGTTTCCTCGTGAGCACGATTGGTTTGCCGGAACGCAGACGCGCCGTGTTGTTACTCGACCCGGCCAAAGCGCGGGTCGCAATCGAGATGCCCTACAACGTCGCCGCGATAATGTTGATCTTCACCGCGTTCATCGTCGGCGTGTTTTATTGTCTCGATGCGCTGCACGGCGAGCGCCGCGATCGCAGCATCCTATTCTGGAAATCGCTGCCGGTGTCCGATCTCACGACGCTGCTCTCGAAGGCGACAATTCCGTTGGTAGCTCTGCCGCTGGTTACGTTCGCGATCATCGTTTCAACGCAGTTAGTCATGCTGTTTTGGACCAGCGTACTCCTCATAACTCACGGCATGAGTCCGGGATCGACGTGGACAAATTTCAATTTATTCCAGCAGTCGCTCATTCT
>QHOM01000262.1 GCA_003218785.1 Verrucomicrobiota bacterium | reverse complement strand
CTCGTGATCGGGAATGACCCGAAGATCTTCAGAACTGCATAAAGGAGAACTAGAAAGTAGGATGTTGCCAATAATCCCACGTAGACCGTGACTGACCGGAGGTAGCCTAGCCTCAAAACCAGAGTCTTCTTTCCAACCGCCTTGTCCGCGTCCATATCAGGAAACTCGTTGATCCACAAGACCGCCGCTATTAGCAGTCCGACTGGAATGGATGCGAGTAGCGGGACGGTCGCGGATGCGAGAGATCTGGTTTGAACGTAGTAGGCGCCCAGAGTCATTATGGGCCCAAAGTTGAGGCCGACGAGAAATTCTCCAACTCCTCGGTAGGCCAGTTTGAAAGGCGGCCCGACGTAGAAGTACGTGGACACAACACCGACCAGTCCGAACCAAAACAACTGGTAAAGTCCCAATTGGAAGATGAGGTAGAATCCTATGAGAGACCCAAGGATCAGGCAAGAAGTTGACACTATCAGATGTGTTGACGGCCGAATTAGTCCTGCGGTCAGTATTCTTCCGCCGCCGGCGAACGGGTTCTGGTGTCGAACCTGGAGATCATTTCCGCTCTTGAAGTCAAAATAGTCATTGAACATGTTACTAGCAATCTGGATCAAACTAGCACCTAGCAAGGTGAGCAGGAAAGTACCCCAGTTGAAAGCACGCAATGTCTCCCAGGCGATAACGCCTCCAAGGATGATTGGCACGAAGGTTGCTTGCAAGAATGGGACCCGCATCGCCTTGAGCCATAATCCGATGAAAGGCGGCTTTTTCACGTCGACGCCTGGCTTCGATGACATACCTGGCTATCTCCCTGTTTCGAAAAAATCGACTCGCCGGAGATGATATAAGGCTAATTCCCGGAGTTTGTTGAGTTGAGAGGCAAAAGGCTAAAGCGTGTTCACAAGTCCACGATAGAATCCTAACGTCGTGAAGAATTTGGCCGAAAACTGGGACGTGGTAGTTGTTGGTGCTGGCATAGCGGGCTGTATGACAGCCGGCACGATAGCCCTGAAGGGGAAAGGCAATGTAAGCGTTCTATTAATGGACAGAAACCCGCCAACAGAAGCGGGAAAGAAAACAGTTCTCGGTTGGGTTTGCGGCGACGCGGTAGGCGAGCACCACATCAAGTACATCCACGAACACATCGGGACAACCTACGGCAAGCCCGAGATGGAGAACAGGGTAACCGCAGTCTACGTCTACTCCCCCGACATGAAAGTCAGAGTTCCCTTCGAAGGTCCTGGGTATGTTCTCGACAGGCCCAAGTTTGCGAAACGCCTTCTCGACGATGCTTTGAAAGCTGGCGTTGAATTTCGCGGCAACGTCCAAGCAACCGAACTAATCCAAGACAACGGAACAATCGTCGGGTTGCACGGCCAAACAGTCGGACCCGGGGTAAACCAACCGTTCGAGATTCGCTCCAAACTCATCATCGACACTTCCGGAATGTCCACTAAGCTTCGCCGGAATCTTCCGATTCCCAGTCATATCGAGAAGGAGATCAACAAGGATGATGTAGAGCCAACCGCGCGTCTGAACGCGAAACTCCGGGACTGAGTCGAAGTGGAACCGTTCCACTGCGACATATACCTCGACGCGGAAAAAGCCCCTGGAGGCTATCTCTGGCTCTTTCCAAAATCCGAGGACAAGGTCAACATTGGCCTAGGTATCCAGCAGAAGAGAAGTCCAAAGCCTCTCAGCGCACTCCTGAAAGATTGGCTAGCCGCAGATGATCGGTTCAAAGATATTCAGCCTCTTAGTGATGACAGCAACCTCACAGGGTCTTGGCAGGTCTCGGTTAGACACCAGAACGACTGTCTCGTAGCTAACGGATACATGATCTGTGGAGACGCAGCATGGTTTCCCAACCCTATCAGCGCCGGCGGTATAGGCCCTGGACTGATAGGCGGAGTTATGGCCGGAGAAACCGCTGTGCAGGCGATCGAGGCGAACGATTTCAGCGAGAAGCAGCTTTGGCAGTATAACCTAGACTTCGTGAATCACTACGGCAACAAGACAGCTGGATTGGAAGTATTTCGGATGTACTTGCAGACACTCAACAATGATCAGATCAACTATGGAATGAGACACTTCCTCTCATCGGACGAAGCCACAGAGATATCGTTGGGAGAAATGCCCCATCTCTCGGCTGGCAAGAAGATAGTCAAACTGTTCAGAGGTCTGGGGTCGTACAATGCGTTCAGTGGACTCGTGTTCACAATGGCTAGAATGCGAGCGCTCAACGAGCTATACCAGAACTATCCTAAGGAACCCGCGCAGTTCGACGCTTGGAAAGCAAACGTCGATTCGATCTTGGCTCAGGGCCGAGCCCGTTT
>QHOM01000261.1 GCA_003218785.1 Verrucomicrobiota bacterium | reverse complement strand
CGACCGCGATTTCCCCCCGTTCCGACCGGTCGATGCTTTTTATAGTTCCGCTCATGGTGAAGGTTCGCCCCGTGTACAGCCTATCCGCGTTAATTTGATTTGTGGCGTACTGAGAGACTAGGAATTCCGCCGTGGTTGACTGACCATACGCCGGTCTATCAAGTGCACTTCCACGGAGCGCGCTCACAGTAGATGATTCCTGTTGTGGTTGCGGGGCTGGATGTTCGCTCCAATATTTCTCTCTTTCTTCGACTCGTTGTCGTTCCGATTCCTGTCGCCGCTTGTAGAGAGCCTCCTGATTGGCAGTTTGCTCGGCTGAGTATGTGTTGCCCTTAGCGGCATCGTAATGAAAGCGTTCCTGAATCTCTTTAGGCAGTTCAGTGAAATAAACTTTCGAGATTCCTGATTTGCTGCTGAGCTCGAGGCCATCGGGTTCGACCCGGCTCACCGTGACGTTTTTGTATTCCTTGCCTTCAACCGTTTTGAAATCATCGGCGAGGACGACCGGCGCGAAACAAACGACCAAGATGAAAACATTCGAAAATGGGGGAATCATGGGGGACTTTTACCGGTTAGGTTGGACAAAGGCAAGAACCGAATCTCGACGCCGTTGCTGCGCTGAAATAGGCCGACGTGCGAAAAGAAAGCCGTCTAAAACTGCGAATAGAGCATTGGACGGCTTAACGGCTTGGCTGCCTGGCTCACCGTGGACTTTGTTTTGCTACCCATTTTTCAACGCGCTGAACCACTCGGTTGCTCTCGGCTACGAGTTGATCAAGGGTCGTACAACGGACGTAGGCGTCCGGATCCTTGTCGAAGTCCCCCGGCAGGGTCGCGGGTAAATAACCGAGACGAACGTCATCGAGGGCCACGTTCAACATTGCGATTGAGCCGATCATTGAGTAGAAGCGCTCGCCGTCAACTCCGTCTCGGACGCGCCGGGTGATATAGTCACAACCTTTCTCTACATCACACATGAATTCTCGAAATATCTTGTCCTTCAATGCGAGAGCTCGATTCTCGAGCGCAATAAGAGCCTCACTCATCACGTCGTCACGAGATTTAGTTCGCAGCTCTTCCAGTGAGGAGAGAACCACATTCGTCTTTCGCGCTGCGTCGAACGCTCCAGACTGAAAGCCTGACTCCGAAAGGAGAAAGGCAAGACTAGCCCCGATTTCGGATGCGATGCTCTTGAGAGTCTCGACGTCGGCTTTTGTAATCGGACGCGCGTGGCGTTTACACTCGACAATCCACGTGTGGCGTAGCCCCCACCTATCGAACGTTACGTATACGTCGATCACGTGCTTGGAGCGAACACCTTCCACAACATGATTAACCTCGGCCTTAAAACCGAGAGAGCGGAAGAGGGCTGCCGCCTCTTCCTGATACTGCTTCCAATCCATCATGAGGTCGCGGCGAAAATCAGCGCTTCATTGTGCGCGCGAATGACAAGCTGGTGCTTTCATGGAACTTGAATCGGCGATCCATAGAGGCGCTTAAGATCAGGGTGAAGTTCGAAATCTTTGCCGAGCGCCCTGTATAGACGGTCGTAAATGACGCGAACAAGTTCATGCAAACCCAGTAAATAATCGCTGGCCGGATCAAAGAAGTCGTTCGCTTCATAGGTCAAGTGGGCCGTCGCCTTGCTCACTCCGTCATGAACCTTCCCGACTAAATCCCGGGAATGGAAATCGCTTGGCTCAGCCAGAGCAAGGTCGAAATTATCCAGCATAACGTCAGTGTTTCTCTTGCGAGAGCGGCGACGTAGATCATGCTCGCCCGAATCCAGCCGATATGATTCAAGGCCGAGAAATTCTACGAACATGCGAAACATAATGAATGAGCCTTCCAGGCTTGCACGATAAACATCGCCGCGACTTTGCCAAAAATCTGACTGCTCACTTCTCTTCGCGACGCACAAGAGCACCGTTAGCCGATGTGCCAAGTGTTCATCGATGAACTCTGATATTTCCTTATCCGAGAATTTGCGCGGCATATTGCGGCCTACCACTCTTTGAAATCGCCAGTGTGGTCGTGTGTTTGAATCACTTGCCAGCTTCATCATAAACGTGAATCACAGCGTCATGTGCGACTAGCGAGCGACGATTGAAATCTTTGAGCGATTGGCAAGATCAACAATCGCATCGCGCTCGAGCAGCAAAGTTTTGCCGGCTTCGACAGCAATGACGCGCAGTCTAGCTTCCGATGCCACGCGTAATGTCTCGATGCCGATCACTGGCACATCAAATCGCATGTCCTGATCTGGTTTGGCAACCTTGATCATGACTCCGCCTTTGCGCGCAAGTGTGCCGCTGCGCTTGATCGCTTCGTTTGTTCCTTCGAGCGCTTCGACCGAGACAATCGTTCCGTTTTTCACTATCACAGTTTGGCCAATGTCGAGTCGTGCAATTTCCTTCGCAATCTTCCAACCAAGATCGACATCTTCTTCTTCGCGACGCGATAGCTTCGGTCCGGCGATTAGCCCGGCCTGCGCAAGACAATCTTCGAGAAATGTCGTGGCCGGTAAAAGATCGACATTTATTTTTGCAAGCTCATCTGCGATCGCGGCAAAAATTGATTCGGCATTGCGCTGTTTAAGTCCGCCCAGCAAGAGCAGGGCTTTCCAATCCGGACGCAGATCGAAGAGATTTTTCGGTGCAATCTGCCCTGCCATGATGGCATGACGAACTTTCTGGTCGCGAAAAAATTTCAGGAGTCGGCTCAATTGTCCGACGGGCATCCAATCAAGTAGATCGACATGTTGCGCGACCGCAGCATCGGTCTCGCCTGTGAATGCAGCCGCAATTATTTTTTTAACACCAGCTTTTCGCGCTGAATCGGCGCGCTCCCCAGAACAGTTACCCATGATGGCGGCGGCGCTTGACGCGCAATTGGGCAAGCGCTTTTTGCAGCGATGCCTGAATCGCGGCGACTTCTTCGGCGCTGTGATCTTCTTTCATCGCGGCCTTGGCGCGCTCGACCGCGGCTTCGGCGGCGGCGATGTCGATCTTCTCGGATTCGAGCGCCATGTCGGTCAAAACCGAAACCGCTTCCGCTCTAATTTCTACAAAACCCTCGCCGATGGCCATCGCAGTTTCGCGGCCGTCTTTCAAAACGCGCAGCTCGCCTGGCTTCAAAGTAGTTAGCAGTGGGACATGTTTTGGATAAACGCCTAGCTCACCCTCGGAGCCGGGTAACGTGACCATCTCCACGTCTTCGGAATAAATTTTTTCCTCAGGTGTTACAATCTCGAGCTTCAGCGTGGCCATGGATAAAAGTTACAAGGTTACAAGAGTTACAACGTTACAGCGGTTGCAAAGGTAAAACGGTGAATTGAAAACATTTTAACTTTCTTTGATCATATCGATGTTGCCCTTCATGTAGAAATTTTGCTCGGGTACATCGTCGTGTTTGCCATCGAGAATTTCTTTGAAGCCACGGACCGTTTCTTCGATCGAGACGTATTGACCTTTGTGGCCGGTGAAAACTTCCGCCACATGGAATGGCTGGCTGAGGAAACGTTGAATTTTTCGCGCGCGATACACGGTCAATTTATCCTCCGGACTCAGCTCATCCATTCCCAAAATCGCGATGATGTCCTGGAGATCTTTGTACCGTTGCAACACCCGTTGCACGCCGCGCGCCACATTGTAATGCTCTTCGCCGACAATTTCTGGCGCGAGGGATTTTGATGTCGAGGCCAGCGGATCGACTGCGGGATAAATTCCAAGTTCGGCGATCGAGCGCTCAAGCACGATGGTCGAATCCAGATGCGCAAACGTATTCGCCGGCGCGGGGTCGGTGAGATCGTCCGCCGGAACATAAACTGCCTGGAACGAAGTGATCGATCCCTTGTTTGTGGATGTAATTCTTTCCTGTAAATCGCCCATCTCAGCGGCGAGCGTCGGTTGATAACCAACTGCGGACGGCGTTCGGCCAAGCAGAGCGGACACCTCTGAGCCCGCCTGAGAAAATCGGAAGATATTGTCGATGAACAGTAGCACGTCCTGGTTGCGTTCGTCCCGGAAAAATTCGGTCATGGCCAGCGCTGAAAGTCCGACACGCAAGCGCGCGCCTGGCGGCTCGTTCATCTGGCCGAAAACCATCCCGACTTTCGACTTCGACAAATCTTTTTGGTC
>QHOM01000260.1 GCA_003218785.1 Verrucomicrobiota bacterium | reverse complement strand
CTTTTTCGTTTCCTTGTCCCAAAGCACGGGAACAGTGACGCGCTCATCAAAATCGGGATCGGTTGCCTTGTAGGCTTCGCTCAAAAATTGGAAGCCGTTGATAGGATCAGTTGATTCAAACGGCGCGCCCGGCGGTGTTTTTCCAGATGGATCGCGAAACGCCCAGCCTTTCTCATCCCGAATCGGATCGACAACCGTCATTCCGATCGCTTCTTCAAGTCCTTTCAGTTTTCGGAAAATGACCGTGCGACTTGCCCACGGGCACGCCAGCGAAACATAAAGATGATAACGACCGGCGCCAGCGGGATACGGTGTCGATCCGTCATTCGAGATCCATTCGCGGAACGCATCTTCCTGGCGCTGAAATTCTCCGGATTCAGACTGCTCGGTTGGAAACTGCGCTTTCATTTAATCGCGAACGGACTTAACCACGAATGGACACGAATGAAAACGAACTCAGAAAAAGCTGCCTCAGCAATTGCTTCAGTGATTCGTGTCTATTGGTCTTAATTTGTGTTTAATCTGATGAGGGCCGAGAATTTTGAAAGCCGAGCGGAAACTCGACGCGAGCTATTACTGGAGAATCTCGACGATGTTTTCCGTGTCAATAAGGGCCCAGTCTTTCCGACCGAAAAAGAGATAACGTGGAAATCCTTTGGCGCACCGAACTGCCGGGACTCACGGAAGAAATAGCGCGCACCGTTCGATAAACGGACGCCGAAGGGACGGAACGGTCGGCGCTGGGCGACGCGTTTCAACTCAGCAGTTTTCATTGACCCGGGATCTTACATGAAATGGCGCGCAGCGTCATACCCAAAAGCTGCTCCCGTTGACAGCGAAAAGGGTCAGTGATAGCGTCCGCCAAATTTACGTGGAAGTCCGCAAAAAGCGGATGGCAACGTCGTTAACGAGAGAAACTTGCATACATCGTTAAATAGTCAGGTTTTAGTGCTGAACCGTCTCTGGCAGGCGGTGAACATCTGCTCGGCCCGGCGCGCGTTTGCGCTGGTCTACGCGGGCCATGCCCATGTTGTTTCGTCTGATGAAGCCAACAATTTCATGACGCACGATTTTGAGAGCTGGCGCGATTTTTCCACGACCTCGCCGGAACACGAGATGGTGACGACGATTTCGTGGAAGATTCGCGTGCCGCGCGTGATCGTGCTGCTCTTTTTCGATCGTCTCCCGAAAAAGGAGGTGAAGTTCACGCGTCATAACGTCTTCGAGCGCGACAACAACACCTGTCAGTATTGTGGCCAGGTTTTTGAGCGCAACGATCTGAATCTCGATCATGTTGTGCCGCGCGAACGAGGTGGAACGACGACATGGGAAAATGTGGTTTGCTCGTGCATCCCGTGCAATACACGCAAAGGCAATCGACTGCCGCAGGAAACGCACATGCATCTTATCCGCAAACCGAAGCGGCCAAAGTGGCGTCCGTTTGTGCACATTACCTTTTCGGCGCCACAGCATGAAAGCTGGCGGCACTTTGTCGATCTCGCTTACTGGAACGTCGAGCTGAGCGACTAGCGGTGCAGGTCAGGGAGCCACGGCTTCCCAGCCGGCTGCCCAAGCCGTCGTTCCTTGTTAACGCTTCAACACATCCAGAATCGGCTGCGGATAAATGCCCAGCCAGATCGTCGCGACGATTAGCGCGCTGATCGCGAGACGCGACAGAGTGCTGACGGGAATCTTTTCAGCTTTGTCTGCGGACTGCCAATACATCGCGCGGACCACTTTGAGGTAATAGTAAAAACCGCAGCCCACTGTGATCACACCGACAACGACGAGCGCGACTTGGCGCTGGGCAATCGCTGCGTAAAAGATGAAGAATTTTCCCAGGAATCCCGCGGTGAACGGCACGCCCGCGAGTGAAACCATCCCGATCAACATCGCGAAAGCGAGAAAGGGCGAACGCTTCGCCAATCCGTCAAAATCCGCAATCTGTTCGCCAGTTTGTTGTGCGACGATCACCAAGACCGCGAAACTCAGCAACGTCATGAGCAGATAAGCTGCGAGATAAAACGTGACCGCCGGTCCGGCGAAACATGCCACGCCGATGAGCAGATAACCGGCATGTGCGATGCTCGAGTAAGCCAGCAGCCGCTTGAGATTGCTTTGCGGCAGCGCAGCCAGGTTGCCGTAGAGCAAGGTGAGCAGCGCGACCAGAACGATCAGCCGCTGCATTTGCGGCAGCATCAGGAATGGGCGCAGGACACGCAGTAGCACGACAAATCCGGCAGCCTTCGAGCCGACCGAAAGATACGCCGTGACCGGCGTGGGCGCACCCTGGTAAACATCCGGCACCCAGATTTGAAAAGGGACGGCCGCGATCTTGAAACCGAGTGCGACGAGAACCAGCACCATGCCGAAAAGCGCTGCGCCTTGTTCAGTTGAGGGATTGGT
>QHOM01000259.1 GCA_003218785.1 Verrucomicrobiota bacterium | reverse complement strand
AACGAATTGTTGGAAGAGTCCGAATATCCCGCTGTAGGTGCAAGT
Organism: Verrucomicrobiota bacterium; assembly: GCA_003218785.1. Taxonomy (GTDB): domain Bacteria; phylum Verrucomicrobiota; class Verrucomicrobiia; order Chthoniobacterales; family UBA10450; genus Udaeobacter. Next base: position 2,068 of record QHOM01000259.1, on the reverse strand, counting down.
CTCGCAACTGGTGCCGATGAAAGTCACTGCGGCAGCAGTCGTACCTGGTAGTATGGTTGGACCAGTCCAATTGGCAAGGATCCATTGGTCTCCCGAGACGTCTGTCACGATGTACGACTCAGGGGTTATCGGAGTGTTACCGTTATTCTGGAGAGACAATGTCATGCTAGTAGGAGATAGGAGCGCTGATCCTGTTAGTGTCAATGATTCTGGAAGTGGGTCCACAACGTTTACAGTCAGAATACAAGAATGACTGACTGTTCCGCTGGCTCCAGTAATGGTAATATTGTGTTTGCCTAACAGAGTCGAACTGGTAGCCGACACTTGCAAACTCGTATAGGTCGTCGCCGCAGGGCTAACCGATACCGGGTTCTGACCTCCCATCACGCCAAGAAATCCAAACGGTACCGTCGCAGAGAGGGTAACCGACCCTTCGAAGCCGTTCTTACTATCAAGGAAAATGCTTGTGGAATTGGTCATTCCTGCTACAACGTTGATCGAGTAGGGGTAGGCGTATAGGCCGAAGTCTGCCAGAGGATTCACCGTCACCGTAAACATAGCTGAGCTGGAGACGACCCTTCTCCCGACTGCAGAGGTTCCCGTTACGATGATGCTGTACGTTCCGATCGACGCGTTCTTAGCGGCTAGTACTGTCATCGCCGATGATGCCGTTCCTCCCGCTTGCAAGCTGATTCCGATCGGATTGAATGAGACTGATATGTTTCCAGTGGTGAATTGTGCTACCAGAGTTACTGTTCCCGAATAACCTTGGACGCTGATAATGGAAACGGTCGAGGTGGCGTTTGCCCCTTGGGGTAGTGTCACTCCTGAGGGGCTTGTTGTTAGTAGAAAGGTGCCCGTTGTCTTGTGGGCATCACTAATGGTGAACGGGAGAACAGTTCCGCTAACCGTGAACGAACCAAGAGCGAAGATTAGAAGCAGGATTGCGGCCTTGAGAGGGACCCGCCTTATGGATAGAGTCGTGGTACATTCCTCCGAGCTCAACCCTTATCCTACACTTTGTCGAATCGCCACTATACACGTCCTGTAACCGGAGCCAACCAGGACGGCTTCTAGACACCGCTCTCACGTGGGTTCGCCCTCATGCCTCTCATAGCTTGAATCCCCTCCCAGAATGGCTCAATCCACATACTGCCTCTGTAATGCTAGCCGGAATCATGAGATAGTGTGGATGCTCATACCGAAAGATCCCTCGATCCCGGATTCTCATCATTCCTTCCACGCCTTCTTGAGAGTATCAACAGCGCAACGATGACCCCTCCGACGGCTGTGTACCCGATCAATGGGAGTATTGCATCTAGAGTGTCGACGATTGAGCTGGCATTCTGGCCAGCAAGTACGCCGAGGTAGATCAATATGATATCCCAGATTACAATGCCGACAGTTGAGTAGGCTAGGAACTTGCCGATTCTCATCTTAGCTGTGCCTGCCGGGAAGGCGATCAGCGTACGTAGTAAGGGGACGAACCTTGCTAATAGGACAGCGGCACTGCCGTGATTTGCAAACCATCTCTCGGTGATCATCAGATGTTTTTCGCTCAATCTAATTTTCCTTCCGTATCTGAGAACGGCGGGTCTTCCCAAGTAGTATCCGATCCCAAAGTCCACGATTGTTCCGACTAGACTTCCTAGGGTTGCCGCGGCAACTGCGCTCCAAAACTCAAGTCGACCCTGATACACTAGGAACCCGGTTAGTGGAAGGACGATTTCGCTAGGAACGGGGAGCGTCGCACCTTCAAGGGTCATCAACAGGAAGACCCCAGGATAACTCCATTGATAGAGCAAATTGAGCGCAAAATCGAATATTGCATCGTTAAGACTCAAGTCAATCTGTGATGTTGCAACTCAGCCCCTTTTCAAACCCTTTCGCCTCCCAGAGAAGTCATCACGGACAGCCGAGGTCATCATAACATTCTTTGCTCACCGGCTTTGTATGCCAATTGTTTTTAGCGATCCGATGAACCGGTTTGATCAGCGATGTCTCGGCGCGAACAGGACAAAGGTGCGTCAGGCAAGATCATACTGTTCTTAGTGCTCGGCGTATTTCC
>QHOM01000258.1 GCA_003218785.1 Verrucomicrobiota bacterium | reverse complement strand
CTTAGGCCAGTCGTTGGGTGTTCCCCTGTACCGCCTCTTGGGTGGGAAGACGCGGCCGCAGGTGCGGGTCTACAACACGACCACCGACTACTGGGCGATCAACAACATGAAGATGGGGCCCGATACACTGAAAATCGTCCGCTTTCTCCTTGATCGCGGAATTACAGCGATGAAGATATATCCCTTCCAGACCCCAGAGAAGTACCTGTCCAATGGAGCTCTGGAAAAAGGCTTAAAGTGGATTAAAGAAATCCGCGACAATGTCGGCAACCGCATGGATATTTGCGTGGACTGCTGGGCGAATTTCGACCTTCCGAGTGCCGAGCGGATCGCGAAGGCCCTGGAACCCTACGACATCATGTACCTTGAGGATGTGATGCTCAACACCAATGCCGACGCACTGGCGGCGCTGGCCAGCAAGACGAGTGTGCCCCTCTGCATGAGTGAAACTCTTGCCACGCGATATGAATACCGGCCGTTCTTTGAACGCAGAGCATGCGCGGTCGCCATGTATGATGTCACTTGGTGCGGTGGAGTAACTGAGGCCAAGAAGATCGCTGATATGGCAGAGGCGTACTCGATTCCCACTTCGCCGCATACCTGTGGCGGGCCTCTCCTGTTTATCTGCGCGGCCCATCTCTCGACGGCCGTTCCCAACTTTCTCATCATGGAAAGCAACTATTGGAAATGGGCACACCAGTATCCTTACTTCATCAACAATGTCCCGGTGCCGGTCGAGGGATACGTCAAGGCACCGGAAGCCCCAGGGGTCGGTGCTGAAATCAGGCCCGAATTATTCAGGAACGGCGACGCAATCGTCGAGACTGTGGCAGCTGCCTAACGGCGACCGGGGAGGCGTAGGCATGGTGCCGCCATCAATGAGCAGGTGGCTGCCTCGATCAAGCTGAAAGAAGGTGCCGTCTGCAGCGAGGACGACATCAGAAGCTTCTGCAAGGGCCGTATCGCAGACTTGAAGATTCTCCACTACATCAAGTTCGTCGATTCTTTCCCCATGAAGGTGACCGGCAAAATTCAGAAATTTCAAGATGAGGGAAACATCCATACGGGAATGGGGTCTGGATTTGGCCGCCAAGATCGAGACGGCGTAGTCCACGAGTCCGGGCACCTCTGCGCCACGGTGGAAGGCGCGCGAGAAACAAATGATTCTGGTGACGGGGGCGAATGGCGGGCAGACGAAGCTACCAAAGCGTGAAAACCGTTGAGCGACCGTCTCGCAAGACAGTGAAGGGTGCCGGCGGATCGCCACACGCTTGAGGGCGGTTCCCAGAAAGAAACGTGGCGGGGCTGGCCCAAGTACCTCCCGGCCGGTTCCAAAAAAGGTCGGAGGAAGGAGTGGGCGAGTTCAGAAGGCATCTCGCGCAGGAACGAACAGAGTCGATCTTTCCGCCTTTCCGAGTGAGGCCGTTAGGAAGCTCGACAGATCGATCTGTCTCGCCTGCGTCCTGGACGTGTTCACGCGACACATGGGGCTGTCGCTGAAGACAGCGCACCTCGAGATTAAGCGTTACAAGCCCTCATTGGCTGAGCTGAAGAGTCCGGCGGTCACGCGGCCCTATTTCACCATGCAGTCTCCCCAGGACCCTTGCCCTTACTGCGGATCTCCACCGAGATGGCATGCGGGCAGCAGACTAGCATCTTCGTCTTTTGTTCGCCATCCAGTCTGAGACCGCATCCCCATTGTCGACTTCCAACCGTACCACAAAAAACATCGCAGATTGATCGTGCGATGACTTGTAGAGTTAACGCTAGGGACGCCCCATGCCTTCCGGTAGTGCGAAGGCGAAAAGTTCGTCGTGAACCGCCATGAGCACGTATTGTCTCCCATCGAGCTCGTAAGTCA
>QHOM01000257.1 GCA_003218785.1 Verrucomicrobiota bacterium | reverse complement strand
CGGGCACTATCGATTGTAGAAAAACGATGGTGCGACGCCGGGTGATCGAAGAATTGCGCGAGCGCAAAACGGACTTTGTCGAGCCGAGTCCAATTCAGATCGCAAAGGACAATACGCTGTTTTGCTTCCTGCTGTGCGGATTCCACCAGGCGCATTTGCGCGTCAAAATCTTTCCATGTTTGGCTGTCGTAGATTACACGATCGACCCAGGCCCAAAGTTGTGGATCCATCGGGTCATGAAATTCGCCCTGCCACCAAAGATAGAACGGCAGATCCGAATCCAGGTGCGAGAAAACGATGCTTGGTAACAGCTTCGTGCATGGTCCTTCGAGCAGGAATGAGATTTGTTCGGAGCAAATTTGTTTGCTGCCAGCGCGACTAATGTGACAATGCGCGCTAATCCAGGCTTCGACCCGATTTTGTTTCGGCTCGCAATCAGCTCCGATAACAATGGCGCGGCAGGCGTGGTTTTCGGTAATCTTTGCGATGAGCTGCGTGTTCTTTTCGAGTGAACCGGGCGCTTCGCTATAAACGGCAAGGTTAACCAGGGAGGCGCGTGTCATTGCGCCTTCGCTTTGTTCCCAAAGTTTCTTCAGCTCCTGATCGATCTTGCCGATGTCGACCGGAACGCCGAGCGAATAGGTTTCAGTTACAGCAGACATAAGACGAAGGATTGGGTAGTGCACGCGTCTCGCGTGCTGGCGATGGTGTCCTCACCATCGCGGAGTTTTCTCCAAATGTGCCACACGCAGTGTGCGGTGCATCCACAATGGAAGATCGTTTCGGCGCGACGCCGAAACCAGCACGCGAGACGCGTGCGCTACCCAGACCATTTACTGCACGATACCTCATAATCGTCTCCACGCTCGCCCAGCGCGCGCGAGCAAATCGTCGGCCTCTTCCGGACCCCAGGATCCGGCAGGATAAAAAAACAAGCTGGGCGCATCTTTTTTTGCATGCCACGAATCTTCGATCGGATCGATGAAAGCCCAGGCTTCCTCGACCTCATCGCGACGTGCAAACAGCGTGGCGTCGCCGCTCATCGCATCGAGCAGCAAACGTTCGTACGCTTCAGGACTGGCTTTGCCAAACGAGGTCCCGTAATGAAAATCCATTTTGACCGGTTCGATGCGGAAACTTGTGCCCGGCACTTTGGCCTGTATTCGCAATGAAATTCCTTCGTCTGGCTGAATTCGAATGACGAGCACATTTCGATCGCTCAAACCTTTGTTGAACAGGACGGCGGGCGCTTTTTTGAAATGGATCGAAATCTCTGTAGCAGATTTGGGGAGGCGTTTTCCCACACGCATGTAGATCGGCACATCGGCCCAGCGCCAGTTATCGATGTAAAGACGCAATGCGACAAAGGTTTCCGTTTGCGAATCCAATTTTACGTTCTGTTCCTGCCGATAACCCACGACCGGTTCGCCGTGAATCGCGCCTTCGGTGTATTGCCCACGCACAACATTGGCGGCGACATCGTTGCGCGATAAACGGCGCAGTGATCGCACCA
>QHOM01000256.1 GCA_003218785.1 Verrucomicrobiota bacterium | reverse complement strand
GCGATTTGAGGATCGTGACTCAAGATCGACAGCTTCCATTTCTACTTGAGCACACTTCCATTTCCCGCTCGCTCCCGCTGACACCAACCTCAGCCAACGATCCGAAAAAACCGAGACTTTCGCGCTGGTCGTTGAAATTGCCGCAAGCCGGCGTGCCGATCGCTCGCATCATTTGCGCCGCCCGTTCTGCGCTTTTCCAGCGCGAGATGCGCCTATGGGAAGAAGTGGCGGACGAGCGTGGCGATACGTTTCCTCGTGAACTTGGCCGTGGGACTTGGAAAAAAGTGCCAGGTGAGACAACACGGGAATTTGCGATTCAGCTCGATGTCGCGCCGAAGAGTGGAACGCTTTTCTTAGAGACTGAGAACGGCGATAACCCCCCGATCGATCTGCACGATTTTAACGGCTATTACCCCGTTACCCGGCTTATCTTCAAAGCTGCGTCTGATTCCACGCAGCCAATATGGATCTACTACGGAAACCCGGAGGCTGCTTCACCACGGTATGACGTGACACTGATCGCAGATCAGCTTCTCCGCGCAGAACGAGCCTCCACGACCCTTGGAGCGCAGGAAAATATGGGTTCGAAAACCGAGCGAATTACCCAAACGCTCAGCGGCTCCGCGCGCTACATCTTTTGGGGCGTTCTAGGAGTGGTCGTTGTTGCATTGCTGCTATTGATCTCTCGATTGCTTCCAAAAGCGCAATGACAGGACTCCTTCTCAGCTCATGACAATTTTTCTCGGGTTCAGTTGAGCTACGGGCGCCCGTGAAGAGGAGCTAATTTGCGGAGGAAGAGCAGGGCGTTAAATAATGCGGAAAGAACGAAAAAATCTTACGACCGATTTCAAGATCAGAATCGATTAACTCACGGAGGGATATGGAGTTGACCTCGCGAACACGACCCACCCTACGATCTAAATCGACCGGAGCGGAGTCCTCCGCCCACAGGTCATCAAACAACAATCCACGTCTGTTCACTCGCGAAACAGGCGCAACCGGCTAAGAGTTATGAATAAGCAAAGTCCGAATCGTCTTGACCTCGACCACAGCGTAACACGCCGAAAATTTCTCGGCACGACCGCGCTGAGCAGCGCTGCGCTCCTAAGCGGAGGCCTCACGTCACTGCTCCAACGCTCTGTTTCGGCGGCGGGCGGTTATGATTTTGTTGAAAAAAGTATTCCCGAGCTTGAGGACGCGATGGCTTCCGGCAGGGTGAGCAGCAAGGAATTGGTGACCGATTACCTGCAGCGCATCAACTCGTTCAACGGCCTGCTTCACTCGGTGATCGAAACCAATCCAGATGCCATATCCATTGCCGAAGATCTCGATCGCGAACGCCGCAGAGGCCATGTTCGTGGACCGCTTCACGGCATTCCTATTTTGGTCAAGGACAACATTGCGACGGACGACAGAATGCAGACGACCGCGGGGTCGTTCGCGCTGGTTGGTAGCCAGGTGCCGGCGGACGCGGCGATCATTCGCCGCCTACGGAACGCGGGCGCCGTGATTCTTGGCAAAGCGAATCTCGGCGAATGGGCAAACTTTCGGGACGATGAGGCTGAGACCTATCCTCTAGCAGTCGGTTGGAGCGCGCGCGGTGGCAGTACGAACAATGCCTACGACTTGAGTTACACATCGTGGGGATCCAGTGCTGGTTCGGCCAATGGTGTTGCCGCGAACCTGTGCTCGGTAGCAGTGGGCACCGAGACAGATGGATCAATTACGGGACCATCCGCCGTTGAGAACATCGTGGGCTTGAAACCGACCCGGGGACTTGTCTCCCAAGACGGGATCATTCCGATCGCTCATCAGCAAGACACAGCCGGGCCGATGGGGCGCAGCGTCACCGATGTTGCGATCCTTCTCGGTGCGTTGCAGTCGCCATTTGGCGAGGTGCTTGGACATCAGTTGCCCACTGATTATACGCAGTTTCTTCAGCGCGGCTCGCTGCAGGGCGCGCGGATCGGACGCGACGTTCGCTTTTTCGATTACAGCTACTACGGCAGCGGCATTCCGGGCGACCAAGACACGGTGGCGTTTGCGGAGCACGCGTTGAGCGTAATGGAAAGCCTCGGTGCAACTATTGTAGACACCGATACAGGTGACGTGTTTGCCTACAACGGTGACGAGTTCACAGCGCTGCTGTATGAATTCAAGGCGCAAATCGCCGCGTACCTCAGGACACTCACAAACACCAACATGCGGACGTTGGCTGATCTGATCGCTTTTAACAATGCGCATTGTCGCCAGGAGTTGGTTTACTATGATCAGGACGTCTTCCTAGAATCGGAACAGACCATGGGTTATCCCAACAATCCCATTTACGTCGCGGCGCGAACACATGCTACGGATACAGCGCGCGCCGGAATTGATGGCGCACTTGCCGCCGATAATCTCGACGCAATTGTGGCGCCACACCTGACTAACTCGACCGGCCCAGCGGTAGCGGGTTATCCAAACCTGTCGCTTCCCGTAGGCATTCGCGACAATGGCAGGCCGGCAGGAATGCTGATGTACAGCACTTTCCTGCACGAACCACAATTGATTGGTTTTGGCTACGATTTGGAGCAGGAGCTCAACGTTCGCAGACAACCGCAGTTCTTACGCTTCATAATCCCGATCCCGAATGGGCATTTTTGCGATCAGCAGAGACAGCCGCAGGGGTTCACTGGTGGAGCGCATCTGCCGCACGGACGCATCTTCTAAGATTGCGACCCCTTCGTGCTTGAGCATGCAGGCAGAATGACCACTCTGCTCGCGTGACGATTTTTCTCGGGTGCGGATTCGCCGCGAAATATCGCGAGGGCGGTGGCGTCCTTTCCGTTCCATTGCAATGGATGCTAGGATTGCGGCGACTGAAACTCGACGCCATCTGGCTGGAGTTGTTACCGGCGACAAACGATCCGCGCACTGATCAGGCCAGGATCGCGAACTTCCAGCGAAGATTGCGCGAGCACAGCTTGGGTGGCCGATACTGTTTGCTGTATCAAAAACCCGCATCCGACACGCACGATCTCGCCAGCATGGATTGCATTGGAATGTCGAAACGGAAGCTGCTCGATCGACTCGCGAGACCAAACGCGCTCCTCAATCTCAGTTATTCGAT
>QHOM01000255.1 GCA_003218785.1 Verrucomicrobiota bacterium | reverse complement strand
GATTTCGCGCTGAAGCCCGGCGTAACGCTTCGTGCCATGAGCCAGCACCTGGATGATTAGCGCCGTCCATTTGTCCGCGATGCGGTCGAGCACAAGCCGCGACGGGCATTGCGCGTCCATAACTGAGCCGACTGAGGAAGACTTTTGCATGGCTCCTTCTTAAAGCGCCACCAAGTCGGGCGCAAGAAGAGAGTAGCAATCTAAAAGAACCGTATAGAATCAACTCACTGTAGTTGACGATTAGTAACGGCCTGTCGATCTTTTGCTAGCCTATGAATAGAGATTTCTTGGTGTTTGAGGAGGATGAGCCAGCTGCGGTGCCCTTGTTGAATCAGTCGCCCCAGCCGCGAAACGGCTCTGGATTTGGAGACGGAAGCGATGTTCCTAGTGACTATTCGTTGCTTGACGAATATTCGCGCACGGTAGTGAGCGCAGCCGAGCGGGTCGCGCCGGCCGTTGTGAACATCGAAATTCAACAGAGGAGCAAGAATCGGCCGCGCGATATCGCGGGAAGCGGATCGGGATTCATCATCACGCCCGACGGCTTCATTTTGACCAATAGCCATGTCGTCCACGCCGCTACCCGAATTGTCGTTAACCTTTCCGACGGCCGCGATTGTCCGGCACAGCTCATCGGTGACGATCCCGAGACGGATCTCGCCGTGATTCGGATCGCTGCGCCCCAGCTTGTTGATGTGCGTCTTGCCAATTCCGAGGCTTTGCGTGTCGGACAGGTGGCGATCGCGATCGGCAATCCGCTCGGGTTCCAGGCAAGCGTAACCGCGGGCGTGATCAGTGCGCTTGGTCGCTCGATGTATTCGCAATCGGGTCGTTTGATCGATAATATCATTCAGACCGACGCGGCGCTAAATCCCGGCAATTCCGGTGGACCACTCGTCAACTCAGCCGGGGAAGTCATCGGTGTGAACACCGCGATGATTCGGCCAGCGCAAGGCATCTGCTTTGCGATCGCCAGCAACACCGCCAAGCTCGTTGCCGGATGGCTGATTCGCGATGGAAGAATTCGGCGCAGCTACATCGGCGTCGCCGGGCAAAATGTACCGCTGCATCGCCGCGTGATCCGGTTTTATAATTTGCCACTCGAAACCGGGGTGCTGGTTGTGTCTGTAGAAAAGGACAGTCCGGCACAACGCGCAGGCCTCCGGGAGGGAGACATCATCGTTGGTTTCGGTGAGCGGCCGATCGGCTCGATTCATGACCTGCACAAGATGCTGGTGGCTGAGCAAATCGGCGTTCCCGCGAAGTTACTGATCATTCGGCACACCGAAAAATTGGAATTGTCGATCTTACCTGCCGAATCACGCGTCCGCGAACGATAGCTGTAGTGGCAGAGCCTGCCTGAGCGAAGTCGAATAGGCGTGTGTCGGCTGTAAATCTAAAAGTTTCTCGCAGCCGGCACGGCTGCCTCTAGAGTCAAACTAATCGTGATGAAAATTCTTGTCATTGGGAGCGGCGGCCGCGAACACGCGCTCGCATGGAAACTGAAGCAGTCGCCGTATGCAGATCGCATTTTTTGCGCGCCGGGGAACGCCGGCACCGCGGAAATCGGTGAGAACGTTGCGATCTCCGCAAGCGATCTCGGGCCCCTCGTTCGTTTCGCCAAAGAAAATCGTGTCAATTTAACGGTGGTCGGTCCGGACGACCCACTTGCCGCCGGGATTGTCGATCTTTTCGCCAGGGAAGGTTTGCGGATTTTCGGGCCGGCGAAAGCGGTCGCACGACTCGAGTCGTCAAAAATTTTTGCGAAAGAACTGATGCGCGAACAAGGAATTCCGACGGCAGAGGCGGGCACTTTTAAAAGAAGCGATGACGCGCTTCGGTTTTGTGACCCGCTGCGATTCCCGATTGTCATAAAGGCCAACGGCCTTGCCCTCGGCAAGGGGGTGATCATCGCGTCCGATCTTGTTGCCGCAAGATCAACAATCGACGCGATGATGAATCAAGGCCGTTTCGGCGAGGCTGGCCGGCATATCGTGGTCGAGGAATTCTTACGCGGCACGGAATGTTCGCTGCACGCGCTGGTCGATGGCGCGAACTATCGGTTGCTGCAAACGGCGCGCGATCACAAGCGCGCGTTTGACAAGGATACCGGACCGAACACGGGCGGAATGGGAGCGTTCAGTCCAGCAAACAATTGGAATGCTGAGTTAGAAGACCAATTTCACAAGAAAATCATGCGCCCGCTGCTCCGCGCCTTGCAGGAAAAGAAGATTACATTTCGCGGCTTACTTTATCCCGGTCTGATGATCAGTGCGGACGGTGTGCGCGTCCTCGAGTTCAACTGCCGCTTTGGCGATCCGGAGACGCAAGCGATTTTGCCGCGAATGAAATCCGATTTGTTGCCGTTGTTGGAGGCGACGATCGACGGAAACATCGACACTTGCACAATCGAGTGGGACCCGCGCCCGGCGGTTACGGTTGTGCTGGCCTCAGTCGGTTACCCTAACAAATATGAAACCGGCAAAACCATCTCCGGGCTCGACGCAGCGGCGAGACTTGATGATGTGCAAATTTTCCACGCCGGAACGAAGCGCGTGAATGATGAAATTGTGACTGCCGGGGGCCGGGTGCTCGCGGTCACTGCACTGGGATCAACGATCGAAGCCGCGCGTGCGCGCGCGTACGAGGCAGTCGCCTGCATCGATTTCGAGAACTGCCATTACCGGCGCGATATTGCTCTGAACGCCGTTAGGGATAACGTCGGGAATTTACCGTGATATCTCGATTCTCGCTGACGACTCTTGCGATCGCGATGTTAGGCGCGAATCTCCTCGCTCAATCGCCGACGCCGGCATCGCCCGCGCCGACGTCATCGGAAAGACCTCCACTAATTCCGTCAAAATCGCCTGCACTGCCGTCGCCTTCCCCGTCGGGGACACCCACGATGCAAGAATTGGTTGATTCGTTAGGCCCGGCAGATTTGCAGGCAGTCATCACGTTGTTGAAAAGCAATTTCACAAACCCGGATGCAATTACCGATACGGAATTGAATCGGGCGACTGTTGAGGGTCT
>QHOM01000254.1 GCA_003218785.1 Verrucomicrobiota bacterium | reverse complement strand
GGGAATTTCACATAGGTAGTGTCAGCGGCACGCCCCTTACCTCGTTTGTTTGCGACCCAGAGATCGCCGGTTGTGAGGTTGAATACAACCACCTGAAGATTCGACTCTGGCGCAATCGAGAGCGCCATTTCTTGGAGCGTCGAGAGAGCGAGTGTGCCGTGGAGCTTTTGCACCGAGGCAGCTTGTCGATCGTTGTAGTGACCGCAGTAGAGGACATCTTTGTACTGCGGCAGGACGTCTTTTCCGCGCTCAAGCACCTTGGCAGTATTGGGTCGGAACTCTACGAATTCATTTGCGGAGGCGAGGACACCAATCGCGTTTTTTTCTCTGTCTCCCACAAGATAGCCGTAGCCATTTGTCCTCTTCGCCGAGCGCATGATGCTCACGACTTCCGGCGCCGAGTTGCCGAAACGAAGCGATCGTTTCATGAGGAATACCATGGGTTCTCCGGCGAGTGTTTTGCCCTCGATGCTGTTATAGCGCATCTCGCTTATCGCAACACCCCGATTGTTTACACCTGTGACCATTCCCGCTAGTCCGACCCAACCGATGTTTACAATCGTATTGTCGAACGTGTTCACCGGATGATAGACCGTTATCATGGGTCGCTTATGGAGGCCGAGTTCTAGCCCGTAATCGAGGACCCGCATTTGCCAGACATCCCCGCGCGTCGCATCTCCGTATGCGATCACTCCCGAGCAGCCCATCTGGCTGAAATCAGGAATTGCATTGAGGTGATGGATTGTCGGGAGATCAATTCCCACAATTCCGGCGTCGCGAAGCCCAGCTGCGAGCCCTTCCATTTCTTCAAGCTCTTCGGCTGAGACAAATGGACGCATTTTTTTCCACGCTTCTCCAAGAACATGGTGTACAATTCGGCGTTTTCCTCCCGCAGAAAGTTTCTCCGCCGCTTTCCTCGGTATCTGTTTTTCGGCGCCGGCGAAAGCGTCTTCGTATGCGGCTTCGATCTCGCGAGCAAGCAGCCTCCCTTGGTTGTATCCGAGCGAGAAGTAGTTACTCCCCGTGAGGTGCAGAACAAGGATGCGGTTTGTGCCGTCACCAATAGAGTTCGTCCACGCCTTTCCGCTTAGCGTGCGGTCAGGCAGAGGGGTCTCGAAGAGTTTTTTAACCTTCGGATGATTGAGAACAATCTTTTCCGCTACGATGCTGCAGCCGGTGAGGCACAGCAGAGAGAGCGTTAGGGTTACAATGACGCGTGTGAGGGCGATCCGGTCTTTCGGTCTCATGTGTTCCTTTGGAATCCATTACGGATTTTTTGGTTCAAACGACTGTTCTCACAGCATCCTATGTATTTGAAGGGGCTTGTCAAAATAGGCCCCTACCTATCTTTCTTAGGCGATAAGAGTGATAAAAACAAAAGACGTTCATGCAAAAGCCTCGGCGCAAGCCGAGGCTTTGATCTGTTTCACTCTTTGAAACGGCGCTCAAAAAACTGAAGCGCGGTTGAACGAATGTACGTGATATAAAGGAATGATGTGTAATGGCCGCTCACAAGAACGTGCGTCTCCGGCCCTCCCATATCCTTTCGGAGCGCGAGACCTGTCCGAAACGGGACGATGCAGTCGCATGCGCCGAGAATGAG
>QHOM01000253.1 GCA_003218785.1 Verrucomicrobiota bacterium | reverse complement strand
TTCTGGTGTTTGCTGCTGCTGGTTGGCTGGAACTTCGGACGTAGCGCTCCGACAACAAAACCGTCGCGACCCGATGTGTTCCTGGTGACGATTGATACGCTGCGCGCCGACCACGTTCATTGCTATGGTTCCAATAAAGTTCAGACTCCGGCGCTCGATACGCTCGCCAAGAATGGAATTCGCTTCTCGCAGGCATTCACGCCGAGTCCTATCACGAACACTTCGCACACGACCATTCTTACCGGGTTGCTGCCCAGCGTGCACGGAGTAACTGATTTCGCCATTCCCTTGGCCCCGACCCACCCCACCTGGGCCGAATTGCTGAAGAAGAACGGTTACCACACGGCAGCATTCATTGGCGCGGTAATACTGGATAGCAGGACGATTGCCCCAGGTCTCAATCGTGGCTTCGATTTTTACGACAACTTCCCCGAGCACCCGCAGACCAAATCACGTTGGGGGCGAGTGGAACGTCGCGGCATGGACGTTGTACAGCACACCGAAAATTGGCTGAATGCCCACCGCGTCGGTCCACATTTTGTGTGGGTGCATCTCTACGACCCGCACGATCCCTACGAGCCTCCGCCGCCCTATTCACAGCTCTACAAGGACCATCTTTACGACGGCGAAATTGCTTACGCCGACTCCGCCCTCGCAAATTTTCTTACTTACCTGAAAAAGCAAGGCTGGTATGACAACTCGCTGATCATCGTCGTCGGTGACCACGGCGAAGGCTTGGGCGAGCATCACGAAGATACACACGGGATATTTCTCTACGATTCCACGATTCACGTCCCCCTCATCGTGAAACTGCCGCGGCAGAGTGCAGCCGAAAAGATAGTGAATGCCCAGGTACGCACCACCGACATTTTGCCAACGGTGCTGGACGTGCTTGGCGTATCCGCTCCTGCACGACTCGACGGCGAATCGCTCAAGCCCCTTTTCGCTAGCATTGAGCACGCCGACCGGACGGCTTTTGGAGAAACTGATTACCCGCTGCGCTTCGGCTGGGCTCCGTTACGCTCAGTACGGACCCCGGATTCCAAGTTCATTGAAGCCCCAAAACCCGAGCTTTATGACCTGCACGCCGACCGCGCAGAGCTCAAGAATCTCTATGAACCCTGGAATCCCAAGGTGCAGAAGTTTCGAGGAATGCTAGCAGACCTGAGGTCTAAGCTACCTCCGCCCGCACCTTCCTCCGGAGCCGTGAGCCCGGGCACTGTTGCCGAGCTGCGTGCGCTTGGCTATCTCGGCCCAGCAGATGCCGGCAGTTCTACCAATGTGCCCGAGCCCTCGCTTCTGCCCGATCCCAAGGACAAAATCGAGGAGCAGAATCTGCTTCACACAGCAATGATGGCGTCCGAGGACAACCGTCTCGCCGAGGCGCGCACCGCGCTGGAGAAAGTTCTGCAGCTCAATGCCAAATCTCCGACAGCACTGGTGCAATTGGGAGAACTCGAATTCCAATCAGGCAATTACGCGAAAGCGGCCGAGTATCTTGGGCGAGCGCGTGAGATTCGTCCCGACGATGCTACTGCTGCCTATTATCAAGGCCAAGCACTTGAGAAGATTGGCAACCTGCCCGCCGCGCGCGACGCGTTGGAAGCAAGCCTGAAGCTTACCCCAGGCCAGTTCCCTGCTCACTTGTTATTGGGTGAGGTCTATCTGCGGCTAAAAGATTTCAAAGCGGCGGAAGATCAATTCGAGGCCGCGTTGCTGTTACAGCCGAATAATCCGAACGCCAAGCTGGATCTGGCGAAGGCCCTGATCGGTTCCGCCAACTATGCAGAAGCAATCCAGCAACTTGAATCGCTCACCAAATCGCAGCCCAACAATGCAGAGGTTTTTGGACTCCTGGCGCAGGCGTACAAGGGCACAGGGAATCAGGCAGGGGCGCAGCAGGCAGAAAATCGGGCCAAGGCCCTGCGCTCAAGAAAAATACCGTGAGCAGCAGCCCGCAAATTGCGCTAAATGTTCCACGTGGAACATTTTCTAAGCAATAGCCTAGAGCTATAAAAAGGTATCTGGATGATTCACGAGCGCTCGCGCTTGTATTGTGTGGCTCTTTTGCAACAAGCAAGACAGATCTGCGCCGAAAGAAGGTCTTGCAGCCGCTCTTGGAATAACCCCTTAACGATCACTCTTACGGCTCTGCTTCGCAATCCTTTCCACCTGGCCCAGATGATTCAGGTCGTGACCGGCGAACATGCGCACGATGTGCGTGATCGTCTCCTTTCCACGCTCCTGGTGCATGCCATAGTTGTCCCATAGATTCTTTGGCACAGATTTCAGCAGTGCCAGGTTGTTTTCCCGCAGGACGCAAAACATCTCGAGCGATGCTTTCGGGTCACGGTGCGAGTAGTCGAAGGTTTCGGCCCACACGTCCTGGTCAAAAGCATGAACGGGCGCACCATTGCTGCCGAGAATCAAACGCATGCGCCAGCCCGCTACCAGTTCGGTATCGGCTAAATGGGCCAAGATTTGTGCGATCGACCACTTGCGCGGCTCGGGTTGCCGCGTCAACTGCTTTCTGGTTAGGGGCTTTGTGAGCCTTTCCAGTTTCCTGGCCGTTTCCTGTTGGACACGCAGCGGATCTTTGCCCTCGATGTACCCTAAGATGCGTTGGATGTACTGTTGTGGAGTTTCCTGCATGATCTCTCCCCGTGTTCCAGACTCATGGTGATGACTTGGCCAATGAGGCGAACGATATATTGTTCGCCGCAGGCTTTCGCTGGCCTCGTTCTTGCATGTTAGTACCCTCTCCTGACATGGCCCTGAGGACCGCTCTTTGGAGCGAGCACGAGCGAGACGCTCGCGCCTACATTGATCGCGCTCTGGGAAGAGGCGTATCGGAGCATCGCCGCATCGGGCCGTCACCAACAGAAAGAGCGCCCGTGACGGACGCTCTTTCGATGTCAGCGATTCCAAAAGTAACTAAAGCGACTTCTTTAACGCTACTTCTGCAACGCCACCTTGTTGTCCGGGTTTTCGAAGATCTCCGTCAGCACGTGTCCGTGCATCTGCTTAGGCTGCTCGATGCCGTAGAGGT
>QHOM01000252.1 GCA_003218785.1 Verrucomicrobiota bacterium | reverse complement strand
ATCAATCGAGCAGTATCTAGCTTATGATTTTCCTTGTTGACGCTCCCGCTTGCATCCAGCAGCAGCACAATTCGTCGTGGTCCGGCTCTGACCGTAGCGGAGGATATTTTGACTTGTTGACCCTGCAAAGTTGCCCAAAAGAATGAGGGATTCAGGCCACCCACTAATTGCCCCGTTCGGTCCCTCACATTGACCACGAGCGTACGTTTCAGGCAGTCTGGGATTTGCTGCCCTACAAGCAGAAGCTTAGGACCGATTAGGAGGAGAAACAACGAAACTGCGACGCGGCGACATCGGCATGTACCCAAGGCGGGCATAGCTTAACACACATCTGAAAGATAACTGCCGCAATCAGGGGATTTCACTCATTGACCCGTTGCGAGTGCAAAGGCGATATTACGCCAGCAACGCAATTGGATGAGTCTACAGGGATTAGAGGGACTACAGGGATTGTTTGGCTTGACGGCGAGTTTCTGTGAGTACAGACTTATGTAAACTGCTGGTCGAGGATTGCGTCGTGAAAAGACTGACAGTTGCTCTTCTGGTCTTTAACGTATTCACTCCTATTGTTGCACAAACTGTCGAATCTGTCGAGCATGCCGAGCATCGACTAAGGATATTTTCTGGTTGGCTCGAAATGGTCAAAGGCGCGGAAAGGGACTACAAGAATAAGAACGGTCGTTACGGGGATCTGGTGGCTCTGCGTAAGGCCCACCTTCTCCGCAGGTTGGTTTTCGAGTCCGGCTCTTCGGTGGGCGCTAGGGGTAAAGCACAAGCCAATTTCGTACGCAAGAGCACGTTGTTTCAAGTGACAGTATCGGAGGATGGTCAGCACTTCAGTGCTGTAATTGGTGAGCACTGTGCGAGGGTAGACGCTGACGACATGGGCCAAGGAGGCTCATGGTGTTGTCATTGTGAGTCTCCCTATCTTCTTCCCGATTTTGAGGATAGCCCAGCAGGGCCAATCATAGCTATTGCAGGATAGATAAAACCACATGAGTGCTCCATCCCCGATTGTCTTATCCACCGTTTCGGGCTTCCGATAGTTGATGTAATCAGGCGATTACGCGCAGAACCGGGTTGTGAGTGCAAAGGCGATTTATCGCCAATTGGTTTGCTCGTTAAAACGCCTTTCGGATAAAGAGGTATATCGCCTTACACCAATCGCCAGCAGCCGCCATGAACTCGCGGCGTTTCCAGTGGGCCAGAGCGAGGGTGCGATACAGCCATGGCTCTTGTGGCTGCAGTTGAATGGCCCATAGAAGCTCTCGTACAGCCGCGTCAATCTGCTTGCAGCCCAGATATGTTCCGCCTAAGTTGGCGTGCGCTTCCATAAAGCTCGGATTTATTTCGACAGCTTGTTTGAACGCCTTTATAGCGCCATCGAGGTCACCGGACTCCTTACGCGCCATTCCGATGACGACATAGGGTTCGTCATACTCGGGGTCGATCGCCAATGCTCTTTCGGCGGCAAGGATGGCATCCCGGTAATGACGCTGGTGGAAATGAAACAGACCGATGTTGAACCAACCACTAGCGAAGTCAGGTTTTAGTTGCACGGCATGCGAATATGCTTCGATAGCCTCTGAATATCTTCGCAACCTTCCGCAGTTGAAGCCCACGCTCGCGAACAACGTCATTTCTCCGGGGTTCAGCTCCGCGCCCCGCCTGAATGCGTCAACAGCCTTTGCGTATTGCCGCGAGTTCACATAATCGACCCCGAGATTGCAGTGGGCTTGCCAATCTTTTGGGTTGAGGTGAATGGCCTTCTTGTAAGCCTTTATCGCCGCTTTCCACTGGCCAAGTTCCCCATACGCGACCCCGAGGTTATAGAAAGTCTCGGGAAAATTGGGGTTCAACCGAGCGGCTTCACGGTACTCTTTTACAGCGTCCGGGAATCTGCGCTGCGCCGCAAGTGCAATCCCAGCTTCATGGTGCTCAGCGGCAGAGCGGCTCGGCTCGGTAGCTTTATTCACAATGGCGGAGATTTTATCGCGTAGGCCGCGTTTGATTGGCGAAAACAGGCGATTTCACCACTTGAGAATTGCTGGCGAAATGGCGATATAGCAACAGCAATCGCAACGGCACCGACCAGCAATTGAAGGAACCATAGTAGAATCCGCACGATACGCATGAACCCCTTCCAGACGGCACGTCAAGCGAAAGAGTTCCTGACCTCGAAGATTGTAGAAGAGGCGCAGAGGGAAAACATCATCCTTTCAGAACCTGAACGGAAGATGCTCTACTTTTCGGAAACTGGATGGACGCTCTCTGACGTGGCCACAGCTTCTGACGAGTTTGACAGTGCCTACGATTATCGAGATTACGAAAAGAAAATTGCACGCCTGATTCGCAATGCTGGCAAACACATTCGCAAGAAGTCCTCAGCAGATTATGACCTGTTGTGGCAAGCCATTCGTCGTCTGCGAACCGAGGATCATTACCTGAATGTGCTGATCAGAAAGGCCGGGCTGCGGCCGCGTGGTGACCTTCTAAGACTCTGGTGCGCAGGTACTGCGGTTGTGCTCGTCTTCATCGCGTTGATATTCCTGTCGATTAAGTACGGAATTGAGCCGGGAAGATACCTGCCCTCGCGAGGCGTGGTGACGTTGTACATCTGGGCAACGCTATTCATAGGCGCAATCCTGTATCAGTTCTTTCGGTTGCTATTGGGCGCGACGACAGTCGATGATTGGATCTTCGGAATGGTAAAGAAATGGAATCGGCTTCGTGCAAGGCTCCGCAGTTGAGGTAATCAGGCGTGGCTGTTGAAAAACTCACTCTCTAGAAATCCCAGAAATTAGATAGCGTCAGGATGCACTACAAACGATTCTCTCTGGTCGCCTAGACATT
>QHOM01000251.1 GCA_003218785.1 Verrucomicrobiota bacterium | reverse complement strand
GAACAGTGAGATTTTCGCGTCTCTTCCTCTCGTGCTGAGTGTCCTCGTCTTCCTGCAAGGCGAAGAAAAGGCGGGCTGGGATTGGATGTTCCTCAGTGGCGCGCTAGTCGGGTCGGCAACCTTGATTCGGCAGCCTTCGGCCGTGAACTTAGGCGTAATGCTGGCGTGTCTCGCGTACGCCTGGCTTATTCTACGCACCCACTCATTCGGACGTGTTTTGGCAGCAGGCAGCGGTGTCGTGACTGGATTCATCGCGGTGATCGCGGGACTGGCCTGCTATTACCAGTGGCAAGGAAATCTGCATGACGCATATCTGTGGGCCTGGGCGTTTGCCATTCGCTATGTCGAGTCCGAAACAACCTTCCTTTTTGTTCTGGAACGTCTCGTTACCGTCCATCTGACTGTGATCCTTGTCTGGGGCCTGTTATGGTATTTTGGCATTCGGCAGGTGGTTGAGACGCTGAGATCTTTTCGGCACACGAAGCCGGTGTCCACCGAGGCGATCCTGCTTATTTTGTGGTTGGGCCTTACCTATGTGACAATCTTTATTGGATGGCGATTTCCGGGACACTATCATTTGGCAGTGCTTCCGCCGCTGTCGATTCTCGCGGGCCAGGCGTTCTCGCGCTTTGTCGCGAAACAGCGACGTTCTCCTCAGCTGCGCTGGCGATGGATCCGAACGGGCATTGTCGGCGCGGCCGCCGTGCCGGCGATAGGTTTTCTCATCATGGCCTTCGCGACGCGGACGAAGGACCTCGATTTTCTCCCGATTGTTCAGCAGATCGTCGAGCGGACGAGCCCGAGCGATCGTATCTTTGTATGGGGCAGTTACCCGCAATTTTACAGTTTTTCCGACCGGCGGATGGCGACGCGTTTCGTGAGCTGCACACATCTGGTTGGCGCCTATGCCAACCGGCCTCGCGAGGTGAAAGATAGAGCGGAGAGTGTGATTGCGGGGAGTTGGGAGATGTTTCGGGCGGACTGGGAAGCGCATCCCCCGGTGCTTATAATCGA
Organism: Verrucomicrobiota bacterium; assembly: GCA_003218785.1. Classification (GTDB taxonomy): domain Bacteria; phylum Verrucomicrobiota; class Verrucomicrobiia; order Chthoniobacterales; family UBA10450; genus Udaeobacter. The sequence continues at coordinate 3,104 of QHOM01000251.1, read as the reverse complement.
CATGTCGATGGTGGGTCCCGGCTTTAACAGCGGGCACGAAACAGCGCGACGCTAGGAAGCCGGTTCGGACTCGAGCCAGCGCTGGCGTGGCCGATTTAGCGGGCGGCAAATCAGGATCAAGAAAGCCGAGCGCGAGATGAGGCCGCGATCCAAGCGCAGCACATGCGCCCGCCTCACTCAATTGCGCACCGCACTGGCAAAGCGTTCCAGATACATCCGTTGGAGACCTTCGGTACTCAGTTTTTCCGGCTTGAGATCAAACTCTACCTTTTGGATCGTTCCTCTGAAATACTTCGGTAACACTTTGGTATAGACAAACGTGGGAACCACTGGGAGACCATTGTCGGTGCCGATGTCCATACCAGCGTAGCCGGTAAATCGGAACGGCACGGTATGCTCGATCCTGCCTTCAGCTTCCTGTTTGCCGTTAATGAAAAGGCGACTTGCGCCGCTGGTGGCCAACTCGCCGGGCTTGTCGGCGGTGAACTCATAACGGACGTTAACTTTGCCTGCAGGCATACGATCGCGCGAAGTGATCGTGTCTAGCTTCAAACCGAGGAAGCTATAGGTGTGCTTGAGCCGGCCTTCTTCGACATAAAGCGAAAAGCCGCCGAGAAAACTGGATTCAGCGACGATCACGCCTGCTATTCCGGGGCGCAATCCGAGCGAGCCCGATCGGCCCGGATTGTACAAGTCCGCGCTGATGCTATACGAACGATTGTAAATCGGGGGGACCATGCCAGGTGCGATGTTTTCCGTTCCGTTGTAATAGATAAATTTCGTCTGTTCTGTCGAATATTTTGGAAAACCCCATACGTTGGCAATCTCTCCGAGTAACGGCAGGACCTGGTATTTCTCGGCCTCGGACCAAAACAGCGTGGTTAGTTCTCGCACTTTGTCCGGATATTTGTCCGCGACATCGTCAGCCTGGGAGAAATCCTCGTCGAGGTTGTACAACTCGCACCTGTCCTTGTCCGGGTCCCATTTGCCTGGTGCGAATCGCGCGAGTGTTTCTGGATCAAGCTTCCAGGGAATTCTGTCTAGTCGCCAGCACGCGATCCAGCCGTCTTTGTACATGGCGCGGTTTCCCAGAATCTCGAAATACTGTTGCGTGTGGCGCGATGGCGCAGTGGGATCATCGAACGTCGATAGAAAACTTACGCCGTGCATCGGCATCTGTGGGACGCCGTTGACTTCCTTCGGTTCCGGCAGACGGGCGACTTCCAAGATGGTCGGCGCAACGTCGGTACAGTGAGTGAATTGGTTGCGCAAACCGCCTTTGTCCTTAATGCGCTTCGGCCAGGCAATGACCATTGGGTTACGAATGCCGCCGAGATGTGAAGCCACCTGCTTTCCCCATTTAAACGGCGTGTTACCCGCCCATGCCCACGCCGCAGCGTAGTGTGGGTCCATGTCCGGGCCGCCCCATTTGTCGAGGCCGCCATAAGCTTTGATCGCTTTCAATTGCTGCTCACCGGTGAGCGGGATGCCGTTCAACGTTGTGATTTCGTTGAATGTGCCGGACTCAGTGCCTTCCATGCTCGCACCGTTGTCGCCCCAGATGTAAATGATGAGCGTATTATCGACGAGACCCATCTCCTCAATCGCTTTCACTAGGCGCCCGACGGCATGGTCGGTGTTTTCCTGGTAACCGGCATAGACCTCCATCTGGTGCGTATACACTTTCTTTAGTTCTGGCGGGACGCTGTCCCAGGCGGGAAACGCAGGGTCACGAACAGTGAGCTTGGCGTTGGCAGGAATCACACGGAGCTGTTTTTGCCGTGCGAACGTTTCCTCACGCAGCTTGTCCCAGCCCTGATCGAATTTGCCTTTGTATTTGTCGCTCCATTCCTTCGGAACCTGATGCGGCGCATGGCTTGCGCCGGTCGAGAAATACAGAAAGAACGGTTTGTCCGGTGCCTGTGCTTTCTGATCGCGAATCCAGGCAATCGAGTGCTCTGCCATTGCGTCATTGAAATAAAAGTTCTTCTCTTTCGGTACGCCGATGATCTTGTTGTTCTCAGCCAGAAGCGGATCGAACTGACTGTTTTCTCCGCCGAGAAATCCCCAAAAATAGTCGAAGCCGAGCGAATTCGGCCAGCGGTCAAACGGCCCGGCCGGTCCCTGCTGGGCGTCCGGTGTGAGATGCCACTTGCCAATCGCGGCAGTGTTGTAGCCGTTGGCCTGAAGAATCTGCGCGATGGAAGCCGCGCTCGTCGGCCAGTTCGTGCTGTAGCCGGGCCAACCGCCGGTCAACTCCGAAATCGAACCGAATCCCACCGCGTGATGGTTCCGCCCGGATAGCAATGCCGCGCGCGTCGGCGAACAAAGCGCCGTGACGTGGAATCGATTGTAACGAAGTCCCTCGGCCGCCAGTTTATCGAGCGTAGGTGTAGCGACCGGCCCGCCGAATGTGGACGGATTGCCGAACCCGGCATCATCAATCAGGACGAGCAGAATGTTCGGCGCACCTGGCGGAGGCTTCACTGGCTCAGTAAAGGCCGCGACGGAGCCTTCGAGCGTACGCTTCGCCACGCCTTGGAATGGCTGGGCCGGACGCGGCAGCACGCTTCGATCCCACTCCGCGTTGGCAGCGACAGATCCAGTTATTTGCGTTGCGACCGCGAATACAGTCGCCGTAACGCACGTCATAGCCTTGGCCATAATCATTTTCCGAGACACAAACTCGCGAACGTGCGTCAGACTTCCCTCAAACTACAAGCTTCGTCAACCACAAATATTCGCTTACGCGCACAGGCTACTCTTCGTTAGGCCGCAGTTTCGCCAAGACGCAGGCTCCTGCCCATGACACGGAAGATGCGGTCGCGTTCTTCCAGGTGACCGAGCGAATCGAGGTTGCACGGCCGGGGAAGATCGACATCTACGAAGCGGGTTCGGCTTCGAGCCGGCGCCGGCCTAACCGCCACCGGCGCCGAAGTGGTCGACTGACCGGCAGCAAATCAGGGTCAAGAAAGCCGAGAGCGTGGGGTACATTGATTACCCGTACCCCGGCGGCGCGTTGCTGCTCAACAATTTGGTCGCGAAAGGCTTGTATTCGCGTCCAATGCACCTTTGGCCGGAAATGATGCTCTCCGTGGTAGCCG
>QHOM01000250.1 GCA_003218785.1 Verrucomicrobiota bacterium | reverse complement strand
CCGGTTGGGGCTCGGGCCTTGCGGGCTCTTTCTGGATCTCAACTTTCCCTTTGAAGTACGCGCCGTCTTCAACCGCGATACGCTGCGTCACGATATCTCCCATCATGATGGCCGACTTCCTGAGATCCACTCGGTCACTGGCTTGGACATTACCGTCCAGCTTGCCTTGAACGATCACGCCACTAGCATTGATGTTGGCGTGTACTTGGCCGTTCGGCCCGATCGTGAGGCTATTCCCGCGCAGTTCTATGCTGCCTTCCACCTGGCCGTCCACATACAAATCTTCACTGCCGGAAAGTTCACCCTTGATCACAACTGACTTTCCGATAAGCGCGAACTCTGCCGTTTTGGGCGTTTCCATAAAGCGCAGCCTCCTGGGTCAATTTGTTCGGCCGCTACTGGATCAATTCCAGACCCACTTTTTCCGAAGTTGCCAGTTTTTTTCAGCTTTCGTCCTTTCACATGCACCGGCGTTGCCGCGGTACTGGATAGCGCTGGAGGAACTCGGCAAACACAGGAAGGCTAGATTCTAAACCATTCCCAAGGCTTGCGGTAACAGCCAGAGTTGAGGCGTTTATGCGCGTCTGAGCGGGTGCCGGAATCTTGACCCTGAGTCCAGTCGAAGGGAAAGCCCTTGTCGCACGCGGATACAATGGAAGTACATTGCCAGGCAACTCCAGTTGAGAATTTCCCCGACCAATAATCGGCAACAAAATATACTTTGAGGTCGCGGTCGAACAGTCCTTCGTGCCCGGATGAGGAGACACAACCACAATTCGATTCGAAGCTACAACAAACTATTGAGGATAGCAGTTCCATGCAACGCGTAAGGGGCTGGGTCTCGTCTAACTGGTGAACTGGCGTAATCGGAAGGCAAACTCATGATGGGGTGCTCCAAATTACAGGCAAAAATAACTGCTGCTCTGCTCCTTGTGATCTGTGCAGGCGTAGCGCTGGCGCAGACACAATCACCCTCCCTTGCGCCGGCCGAGCTGGTTCGAAAGACCGTACAGAACGAAGTCAAAGCAGCCACTGACGACTCTGTACGTTATATGTTCCGTTCACGGAAGGAAACGCCGCGCGGCACTCAAACCAAGCTCTACGTGCAAACCCGCGATGCCATGGTAGGCCTACTGATCGCCCTAAATGATAAGCCCCTCACCCCGGAGCAGCGCCAGGCCGAAGAATCCCGAGTGGAGCGGCTCCTGAAAAATCCGGCAGAACTGCAGCACAAAAGAAAACAGGAAAAAGATGACGAAGAGCGTACTACGCGCATTATGAAGGCCCTGCCGGATGCCTTTCTCTACCAGTATGACGGCACCGAAACTGGCAAACAGGGGGTTGGCGCGCCGGGGGACGAACTAGTTCGCCTGAGGTTCCGTTCCAACCCAAACTACAATCCGCCCTCTCGCGTGGAGCAGGTGCTCGCTGGAATGCAGGGCGTTCTGTTGATTGACGCCAAGCGCAATCGCGTTGCCAAAATCGAGGGCACCCTATTCAGAGACATTGGATTCGGCTGGGGGATTCTGGGCCATCTGGACAAGGGAGGACATTTTCTCGTCGAGCAGACATCTGTTCCCGGAAACGGCTGGGAAATCAGCCATATGAACCTCAATTTCACCGGTAAGATAATGATGTTCAAACGGCTCACTATCAGATCCGACGAGATTTATAGCGATTTTCGCCCAGTCCCGAGAAACCTTACCTTTGCGCAGGGATTTGCACTCCTCAAGAAACAGGAAGCCTTACTCGCCGAAAACCATGTGAGCGGCAACACAAGATAGAGAAAACCGAAGTAGAAATCGGACTCACCACTGCCGTTTACCAAAGCATTGTCATTGTGAGCGAAGAGAAGAACCGCTAGCGCTTCCCTCAGGCTTGGGCCATTCCTGTGCGAATCATTTCTTTCCTCACAGTCAGCCGGTCAATCAAGTCTTCCCGCACGTGGTAACCCGTACCGGGTTGGTCATTCACTTGGATGAAACCTTGCGGCGACACCGTCACCTCCGGCTCAATGATGTCTTCTTGCCAATAACGTTTGGAAGCGGAAACATCGCCGGGCAAGCGGAAATTCTCCAAGGTGGAGAGCGCGATATTATGCGTGCGCCCTACGCCTGATTCCAGCATCCCACCGCACCAGACGGGTACATTGTGTGATTGGCAAACATCGTGCACCTTCCTGGCTTCGCTGAAGCCACCCACCCGGCCCACTTTAATGTTGACGATGCGGCAAGCGCCCGTTTCTACCGCAGCCGCGGCATCGCGCGCGTGGCGGATGGATTCATCCAGGCAGATGCTTGTCTTGATCTCCCGTTGTAAGCGCGCGTGATTGTAAATATCGTCGTTCCACAGAGGCTGCTCGATCATCAGCAGATTGAATTGATCGAATTTCCGCAGGTGATCGAGATCATCGAGTGTGTAGGCGGAATTTGCGTCACAACTCAGCAGGATTTGCGGCCAGCGCTCACGAATCCGCTCCAGCACATTAATGTCCCAGCCGGGTTTTACCTTTACCTTGATGCGTCTATAACCAGCGGCCAATTCTGTCTCGACCTTGTCCAGCAATTGCTCCACCGTGTCTTGAATACCGATGGAAACTCCACAGGGAATCTCATGTCGCGTTCCGCCCAGAAGTTTCCACAATGGCTGATTCTTCTGCCTGGCTTCGGCGTCCCAGAGCGCATTTTCGATCCCCGCCTTAGCCATGCGATGCCCCCGCACCGGGGCGAATACCGGCGTGCAATCACTCGCTGAGGTCAGATTGCGCCTAAGGATGGCAGGCCCGAGATACTGCTTGATCGTCGACCACGCGGTCTCAATCCATTCGTCGCTGTAAAAAGGATCTTCGCCGGCAACGCACTCGCCCCAACC
>QHOM01000267.1 GCA_003218785.1 Verrucomicrobiota bacterium | reverse complement strand
GGGAGGCCTAGATTCCTCGCGCCTAAAGGCCCTCGGAATGACAAGCGGTCAGCGAGCGTCGTGCGGCACGGCTGAAGCCGTGCCCTTCCCGTTCGTGCCGGACCCAAGCGAACCTTCACTCGTGCGCATCGGGCTCTCGGCTACCCAGAAACCTATCGAGGAGGTCGCGCACTTTCTTACAGGAAACGGTCGGCCCGCGCCGATCATCGTCAATATCGGGCACAAGCGGCAGCTTGATCTCGCCGTCGAAGTTCCTGCCAGCCAACTGGGGCCAATTGCGACCAACGAGATGTGGGACGAGATTTACGACCGCATCTCCGATTTGGCGAGGCAGCATCGCTCAACCCTGGTTTTTGTGAATACGCGGCGACTGGCGGAGCGAGTGTCGCATCATTTGGCCGAGCGCCTGGGAGAGGAAGCCGTGGCAGCCCACCACGGCAGCTTGTCACGCAAGCTGCGCCTGACCGCTGAGCGGAGGTTGAAGAGCGGCGAGGTGCGGGTTCTGGTGGCTACCGCATCACTCGAACTGGGAATTGACATTGGCACAGTTGATCTGGTTTGTCATATCAGTTCCACCCGTTCTATCGCCGTTGCCTTGCAGCGCGTCGGACGCTCCGGCCACTGGCGGGGCGCAGTGCCGAAGGGACGAATATTCGCCACTACTCGAGATGAATTACTGGAGTGCGCGGCACTGGTGCTGGCGATCCGGCATGGCGATCTGGATCGGCTCATGATTCCGGAGTCGCCGCTGGATGTGCTGGCGCAACAAATCGTGGCTGCCTGCGCAGCCGAAGAGTGGGGTGAGGACGAGCTCTTCGAATTGCTCCGACGTGCGTACCCCTATCGCAACCTGCGGCGTGAGACCTTCAATGCCATCCTGGAAATGCTCTCGGAGGGCATTGCGGCGCGGCGAGGACGCTATGGAGCGTACGTTCATCGCGACCGCGTGAACGGACGCTTGCGAGCGCGACGCGGGAGCCGCCTGGCAGCAATTACTAGTGGTGGCGCAATTCCAGATACAGCTCTTTACACCGTGGTCGCGGAGCCCGAAGGCATGATCGTCGGCACCCTCGACGAAGACTTCGCGGTGGAGAGCAATCGCGATGACATCATCCTTCTTGGCAACAGCTCATGGCGTATCCGCCGCATCGAGGGGAAATCCGGCCGCGTGCTGGTGGAAGATGCACATGGTGCACCTCCCAGTGTTCCTTTCTGGCTGGGCGAAGCGCCGGCTCGGACCGCCGAACTTTCTTCCCAGCTTGCGGACCTGCGAAGAAAAATCAGTGAGATGCTGCCGAATATTTCACCGGTCGGTTTCTCGCCAACTCAGCCGGTTGTCGCTCAAACAGTGTCATGGTTAAAAGAGGAGTGCGGACTGGACGACTCCGGCGCCGAGCAGACAATTGAGTACATCTTGCAAGGGCGTGCGGTGCTGGGTGACGTGCCTACACAAAGCACAATCATCGCTGAGCGCTTTTTCGATGAAGGTGGCGGCATGCAGCTTGTCATCCACGCTCCATTTGGCGGCCGCATCAACAAGGCCTGGGGACTGGCACTGCGCAAGCGTTTCTGCCGCAGCTTTAATTTCGAACTCCAGGCCGCCGCCACGGACAATGGCCTGAACATCGCGCTGGCCGAGCAGCACAGCTTTCCGCTGGCCGATGTTTTTCACTTCCTGCAAGCGGAAACCGTTCAGCCCATCCTAGAGCAGGCTGCGTTGGCTTCGCCCATCTTCGGTACGCGCTGGCGCTGGGATGCGATGAGAGCGCTGGCCCTGCTGCGGTTCCAGGGTGGCGCCAAGGTTCCGCCGCAGATTCAGCGCATGCGGTCCGACGACTTGCTCGCTTCAGTGTTTCCCGATGTGGCCGCCTGCCAGGAAAATGTCAATGGCGACATCCAGATTCCTGACCATCCGTTGGTGAATGAAGTCATGAAAGACGTGCTCAGCGAGGCGATGGATCTGGACGGGCTCAAAGACGTACTATTAAGGATCGCCGACGGGCGGAGTCGTTGTCTCACGGTGGGCACTCCTGTTCCATCGCAGGTTTCTCACGAGATTCTCAATGCCAACCCCTATGCCTATCTCGATGACGCTCCCTTAGAGGAGCGACGGGCGCGTGCAGTCGAGATGCGTCGAGTGTTGCCGGAATCAGTGCTTGAAGAAGTTGGCAAACTCGACCCGGCGGCCATTGCGCAGGTTCGCGAAGAAGCGTGGCCGGACGTGCGGGATGCGGATGAGTTGCACGATGTGCTGCACACTTTGATCGCACTCCCTGAAGGAGTGGCATCAGAGACGACGCGCGAGACGCCCCTTCCTACACCGATCTTTGACGAGACTTCCGTCGCTACATCGGTGTTTCATGAAAGCGGGGAGATGCCTTTGCCTTCGCCAAGCGGTAATGGGAGGAGGAGCGTCCCGCCCGCCCAGCCTGGTTTTGGTTGGGGCCGCTACTTTGAGCGACTTCAGGAACAAGGCCGTGCCGGTAGGGCGACTGGGGGCCAGGACGAGAGGCCGTCGGGACAATCGGCCGGCCATCCCGTTGCAGCGGAACCTGGCGTAGTGGGCACTCCGGCGGAAGGCCGGCGCTACTGGGTTGCGGCGGAGCGGGCCAAAACTTTTGGAGTGCTATTTCCTGACACC
>QHOM01000266.1 GCA_003218785.1 Verrucomicrobiota bacterium | reverse complement strand
CAAGATCGACACGAATTCGTAAAACAGCGCCACGCCAGGAAGGGCGAACGTAGCCCCGATATACATTGGATTTCGCACGAACCGATAAGGCCCCTGGGTGACGAGGCGGCGAGGCGGATCGAATGGCGCCGGCGTGCCTTTACCGATAAATGCGAAAGTGAGAATGCACCAGAGCGCTATCGCCGCGCCGATAAGTCCCGACGATCATCCCAGCAATCTGCAGCCCTCCAAAGACCGCGGGCCGGGAGATGCCCGACAAGGACAAGAGTCGGGCGGGTAGATAGATGAAGACGAATGCGATAAAAAGCGTCGCGTAAATGACTGCACGAACGAGGACAAAAATATTCATGACGTGCGCCGGCGGGCGTAATACGAGAGATCAGAGCACAGAAGTCAGAACTCAGGGCGCCATCCAGTTCGGACCTTCATAATTCTTCCGTCATCCTTCATTCTTTGCCATGAATGGGGTGACTTTCTGCATATCGTCCGGTTTCAGCAGCGGCAAGTCAACGGATCAATAAAGATTTCCCGATTTTGAAGTTTTTTCGTCCTGCGATCCGGGAAAAGCCTGCCCTGAGCGAAATCGCTCTCCTCGCCTCGCGGGCCAGCGCTAAGAGAAAACCCTTGCCGGAAACGAAGTCGGTGGTGCAGCATCCTGGTCCGGCGGCAAATCGAAACGGTGACGAGAACTTAACCTCATGGCAACGGCCAAGACTCTTGGTGCGGGGAGAGTGAATCGCTTCCTTTTGTGTCTCACTGTGATTTGCCTGCTCACTGGCTGCACTATGCTTTCCGTCCGAAGATTCGAGAACGATTTCGATGGGCTTAATGCTGCCGCTTCGCGCTCAAATTCCGCAGGCGGCACGCTGCGCATTCTTTTCATTCACGGAATGGGTCATCACGCGCCCGGTTATTCCCAGCCAGTGATGCAGGGGATCGCCGTCCGCTTGAACCTGAGCAATACCGGACCTTCGCGCAGGATAACCATTCGCAAAGAGAGTCATGACTACGGCGAGATAAATATTGCCAACTATTCCAGTTCCGAAGGCAAGAAGGTGCGGGCCTACGAGTTAACCTGGTCAGCTACGACAGACGCTCTTAAGGCGAGGCAATTTGCCTCCGACGCCACATACGCCTCCAACCGTGTTTTGGTGAACCGGCAACTGAAAGCGCAATTGATCGACGATGCCTTGGCTGATCCGGTTCTCTACATCGGCCGCTATCGTAACCACATGCAATTCCCGATCATGCGCGCGATCGAAGCGATCTTGCACGATTACGAACCGCAGGATGAGCTCGCGATCATCACCCACAGTCTCGGCAGTTACATGTGCTACGACACTCTCCTAAAAATGAGCCGAGGCGAACGGATCATGGGCGAAAAGGAATATTCCGCCGATGTAGTGCGAGATTTGATCGGTCATACAAACTACGTTTTCATGCTCGCGAACCAATTGCCGCTGCTGGAATTGAGCGAAGTCAGCAACCCCCTCCCGCTTCGGCACGCGTCTGACACAGCCGTCAAGGCTCTGGCCGAAATCCGGCGTCAGAACAAACCGAGAGCTCGACTGCAACGGCAGCAAGCTCCCCTCGCTTTGCACCTCGTTGCTTTCAGCGATCCGAACGACCTCCTTAGTTACCCACTCGATCAAAGCTCTATTTCAGGCAGCACTATCATATACAGCAACGTTGTCGTGAGCGTGGAACGCTCAGCGATTCTTGGGGTCTTTGCCTGGCCGCTGACGGCGCATACCGGCCATGACAAGAGCAAAGTGGTCATGGATTTGTTGGCCTTCGGCCACAAGGGAGCCGATTTGCGTGCGGCGAGTCAACCACCTGTCACGCCGTAGCTTTAGCAAAGGCGGATCAACTATCAACTATCAATCGACTGCTTGGGGAGTCTTAGAGCTCTTCGGGAACGACGGAAGCGATTTGTCGAGTGTAACCCAGGGCAATTTATCTTCGAGCCAGATCGCTTTCTGTGGCGCAAATGATGTCGGATCGTCGAGCGACGCGATCGGCGTGCCCGACCTCTCCGGGCAAATTCAAAGATGCACGCGGAAAGCACCGCGACACCTAGGCCGATGCACACGAGGCCGAGCAACTCCGTCGGGCTGGTCAAGTCGAACTGCGTCCGAACCAGTCCGAAGAATCTCCACGGCACATAGCCGGCGAAAACACCTGGAAGCAAAATCGTCCAGAGGGGACTTCGCAACGGGAGCCAAACCGATGACCAACCGCGAGCGCGACTGTTCATCCCTCATCCTTCATCCTTTCGCGGCGTTCTCTACGGTGGCGATGTCAATCTTGTCCATTTCCATCATCGCTTTCATGACGCGATTCGCCTTCCCGGCATCGGGATCGGCCAACATATCGGCGAGAAAGACCGGGTTGACCTGCCACGAGAGACCGAATTTGTCTTTGAGCCAGCCGCACCGCCCGGTCGATCCGCCGTCGGCGGAAAGTTTCTCCCAGAAATAATCGATCTCATCCTGGGTCTCGCAGTTGACCGAGAACGAGATCGCTTCGGTGAACTTGAACTGCCCCGAACGCTTTCGGGGTTGAGCGCCACGACGTCGACTCTGTCGAGCGTAAATTCCACCGTCATCACGCTGTCCTGCGGCCGCGGCCCATCCTCGCCGTAATGCGTTATCTTCCCGATCTTCGAATTCTTAAAAATGCCGACGTAGAATTTAACTGCCTGCTCCGCTTCCGAATCGAACCATAAAAAAGGATTTATCTTCTTCATCTGATTTCCCTCGGCGGTTTTCAGCGAGGGCGCAAGTCCTGGCTGTGCTCGTCACTGCTCACTTGGCTACCACGCCGAAGCCGTGCGCGGAGGTGGGTCACTCGTGAATGCTGTACCTAGCATTCTGGCTTTCGCTTGCTTATTCGCGTTCGGCGCAGCAAATTTACGCGCCCAACTGCAAAAAACGGTTCCGGCGTAATGAACAAAATTGATTTCGCAGTCGGCATTGGCGGTGAGAACGGCCAGGGGATTGCTTCCACTGG
>QHOM01000265.1:2086-5951 GCA_003218785.1 Verrucomicrobiota bacterium | reverse complement strand
CATCGCGCGCGACCAGGTGCGGATTCACTTTCTCGACTTGCTCGGCGACGAGGCCGAATTGCGGGAGGCCATCGGGGTCGAGCTGTTTCTTATAAAGGAATGTGACCGGTTTTAGCGCGAGGATCGCTTCACTCGCTTTGTCCATCGGTTGGACCTTGTCCTTGAACCGCTCCGATGAGACGACCGTGCCGAGCTTACCATCGGTCCCCACGATGACTCCTACCCCTGCCGGCACAGTGACTCCGCTGATGCCAGCGATAAATGTAGCCGTCTGGGTTCCGGTGGTGCCAATGCGGATTTTGTTGTTGTCTCCAGCCGCACCAGCATTGCCGATATCGATGTTGTTACCGCCGGTCGTGAGGTTGAGGCCGGACCGATAGCCCACTGCAATGTTGTTATTGCCAGTGGTGTTGCTACGGAGCGCAGCATGCCCGTCGGCCGTGTTGTTGATGCCGGTTGTGTTGTTAAGGAGCGCTGCAAAACCGGTGGCTGTGTTCTGATAGCCGGTTGTGTTGAAAGCGAGCGCACCACCACCAGTGGCCGTGTTGTCGAGACCGGTTGTGTTGGCTAAGAGCGCAGTATCACCGGTGGCCGTGTTGGCCTGCCCCGTTGTGTTGCTAATCAGCGCTTGAGAACCGGTGGCCGTGTTGCCGCCGCCGGTTGTGTTGCTAAAGAGCGCTTCAAAGCCAATGGCTGTGTCGCTGATGCCGGTGGTGTTATTTACCAGCGCACCGCTGCCGAGAGCGGTGTTGGAAAGGCTATCGTCGCAGGACTGGGGACACTGGGCCCGCGTGAGCTGCTGAAGCCCGAAGAGGGCAACGCCGACGATGGCAAGACTAAATCTAATTTTCATGATTTTTCCTTCCTTGCCTGGCTGGTTTTTGCCTGCGTGTTTTCAGGTCTGAAAGAGGTGGGGATGCTCCCCAGGCGAAAAAGCGTCTCCGCCAGATTCAGAGGTGGTCGCGTAAAGCGGCGGTCCCGGCGCAGGTCCAGCCCCGTAAACTTCTTAATCCCCGCTGAAGATGCGTCGAAACGTCGGGTAACACTGATCGAGAACGTTTTTACCGAATCCGCGCTCGCCGCGTCAAGGGCAAAATGCGCCCGAGAGACGACCCGAGCCCGCCCGCCGCGGCGGGTGTCGTTCAAATACCAGGGACACGACCCGCCTCCGCCTTGCTTCGGCGAGGGAAACAGAGCGGGTCCCTCCTCCAACCATTACGTGCCGACTTCCTCGGCGGTATTTTGGATGATTTCCCAGACGTTGCGCAGGTGTTGCTCGGTGGTGAGGATGTTGCCCAGACCGATGCGCATCACGGTGCGGCCGCGCAATTTCGTTTGCGTAAGATAAGCGCGCCCGGAAGCATTGATTTGCTCCACAATCTTGCTGTTGATCGTATCGACCTTTTGATCGTCGCCGGCGGTTGTTAACCGGAAACAGACAACGCCCATCACAACCGGCGCGGACAATTCGAAACGCTTGTCCTGTTGAATCCAATCGGCAAAGAGTTTGGCCAGGCGCAAGTGCTCGCGAATGCGCGCGGCCATTCCAGCGCGGCCGAACGCGCGCCAAACGACCCATGCTTTGAGCGCGCGAAAACGGCGACCCAGCTGTACGCCGTAATCCATGTAGTTGATCTCGGCGCCGACAGGATCGCGCAGGTGCAAATGCTCAGGCGCGAGAGCAAAGAGGCGCCGCAAACGCCCAATATCGCGCACGTAGAGCGCGCTGAAGTCGAACGGAACAAAGAGCATTTTATGCGGATTGATAACGATGGAATCTGCTTCGCTCCAGCCTGCGGTTACCCATTTGCATTCGGGTAAAAGCGCAAGCCCCGCGCCATAGGCACCGTCGATGTGCAGCCACATTTTGTCCTCGCGGCAAACCTTCGTGATCTCAGGGATTGGATCGACGCTCGCTGTCGATGTTGTTCCAACTGTCGCAACCACCGCGAGCGGTTTGAAGTTGTTGAAGACATCCGTCGCCACCATCTCGCGCAACGTCGACACGTTCATTCGAAATTGGCCATCTGTCGGAACGCGTTGGACGTTGTCCTCGCCAATCCCGATCGCAATCGCGCCTTTTTCCACGGAGCTGTGCGCCTGATCAGAAGTGTAAATCCGAAACGCAGGCAGACCGAGTCCGCTTAAACCAACCGTCCGTGCGTTCGGGGCCGCTTGTTCCCGAGCAGCAGCGAGAGCGTGCATCGTCGAAATCGACGCAGTGTCGTAAACGACACCTCCGAATTGCTTAGGCAAACGGAGCCATTGCCGTAGCCAATCGAGCACAAGGGTTTCAAGCTCGGTTGCCGCAGGCGACGTTCGCCAAGTCATGGCGTTCACGTTCAGCGCGCCGGTGATCATTTCAGCAAGAATGCCAGGACTCGTTGTCGTGGAGCCGAAGTAACTCATGAACTGCGGATGGGCCCAATGCGCAACGCCGGGAACAATCACCCGCTCCATGTCAGCGAAGATTTCGTTGAGCGGCGCAGCAGTCTCTGGTGCAGTTGCATTCAACTGCGCCAGGATTGCTCCGGGCTTGTCATTTGGAGAAATCCGCCGCTCACCGATATGTTCGCGATAATCGGCAATCCAATCGGCAAGCTCATGCAATTGCTTTCGGAATTCCTCCGCTGGAACATCGCCGAGTGGTTGTCGATCTTTCATTCCTCAAGATAAGACCACCAGGCGGTTATGCTTTGGGAGAAAGCCGTCGACAGAAACGTTGCCATCAAAAAGCAAAGCCAATAGCATAACGCATATCGTTGAGACCAGGCTGTTCCGATGTCGGCAGTAGATTGCCCGCGTCGGTGAAGACTGCCGCCTGCAATTCACCAAGAAGCGGAAAAGTGTACTCGATGTTAAACACCGTGAGAAATTCGCCACCGAGGGGATTCCCCTTCGGGTCGTGTGGACCTAGGTCACGCTCGGCAAAACTTCGCACGGTTGAGGCGCCACCATTAAAAAAACGTTCGTCAATGGGAATTGCCGTCGCCTCTTCCGGACCGCTCGTCGTGAGTGAATGAATAATGCCGGCACGAGCACCAAATGCGATCGACGACTGCCGGAACCAGCGCTGCAAGGGAGTGCCCGATTGATATTCTACCACACCCGGCGTGATCAGTTTCGGCGCAAAAGGAAGATAGTAGCCGGTCCGAATCGTACCGCGGATGAATTCGATCTGGCTTCCAAACGCGTTTGAAGCCAAATCCAAGGTGTTACTGATGATAAACCCGCGCGGCGCCACGAGTGGGCTCTCCCGCGGATCAAATGTGTTGGTGAACCCGAGCGTATTCACCAAATAATTTTGGTCGCCCAAGAACACGGGTTTGATGCCGGCGCTGGTTATCTCGACATGCCGAACGGCGAAGACCAGGCCAGCCTCGTCATGCTTCGTAATTTTGCGCGTCAGTTCGAGTCGTCCACCCAATTCGAATTTTGAGTAGCCTTGAAAATCGAAAGTGAGAGCGGCAAGCCGTGCTTTGAAGGCAAAATCCGTGTCAAAGAAGAACGGGTCTTCATACAAAATCTCCCCTTTGTATCCGCGCTGAGATACCTCGACCGATGTGGTTAGCGGTCGCCCGTAGCCGAAAAGATCGCGCTCACGAAATTGCACACCAAGAATTCCGCCCTCGTAGGTGCCGTATCCGACCGAAAAACCGAATTCCTTGCTCTTGGCTTCCTCTGCCGAGACGTCGAGGCGCAACAGATGTCCATCGACAGGAACCGGTTTGATTTGCAGGAGATTGAAGAGTCCTGTCTTCATGAGAGTGCGAAATCGATCATCGAGAACATCCGGGCTATAGGTTTTGCCCTCTAACTTGCTGAAGCGTTTGATGACATAACTGGGATGCAGACGGTTGAGACC
>QHOM01000265.1:0-2063 GCA_003218785.1 Verrucomicrobiota bacterium | reverse complement strand
CCTCTTCCGGCGCGCCGGTGGCAGCGACTTTAACATCGTAATAACCGCGCGCCTTGAAGTATGCTTGCAGCCGTCGTGGAATATCGGCTACACGCGCGTCGGTGTAAGGCTGTTGCAGAAGATCGAGCATCTGTCCGCGCAGGGTTTCGGCGTCGTAAACCGTCTGTCCGCTAAATGAGAGGCTGCCAAAGAAATATTGCTGCCCTTCGTGAATCGGAATGACCACATCTACCTGATTGATTTCTTGGCGGAAGGTGTAGCGCGGCGGATCGACTACAGCGTCCAAAAAACCGTCAGCGACATAAAAGCGATGTACCAGGTTCGTTCCCTCCTGGATGTCAGCAGCAACAAAAGGCAATTTTTTCTCAAGCTTCGAATAGCGCTCCCGCGTCGGCCCGACAACATAATCGAAGAGCTTCTCGGCTGGCTCCCGTGTATTTCCATCAAAGGTCACCGTCCCCAGCGTCATCCGCGGGCCTTCGGTAATATCAAGACGCAAGCGATTCTGCGATTCGATCGCGTAATGCACGTTCACGTCCGCGTAGCCATGTTTCCGATAAAAAACTTCGAGAAAAAATGCGAGATCGTCCGCCCGTGCCGGACTTAACCCAAAGTCCTCAATCGTCGTGATCTGCTCTTTTAAGGCCGAACGTAACTGCTTTTCGTCGAAAGCCTGTTGGCCGCGAAATTCGATGATGCTCGCCTGTTGCGCGCGCTTTTCCTGCTGTTTCACGACCGTTTGCCGAGCCTTTTGCGTCTCTTCGGGTCGTGCGACGTCCACGCTTTGCGCCGCGACTTCAAATGCAAGGGCCACGCTTCCGAGACAGAAAAAGACCCTGCGCTGCATCTCAGGAGCCTGTTAAAATACCCAGCCACGCCGCGCGAGAGCGATTTGGGCCGGATGGCAAGGCGCGAGCGACGAGCATGTCCGCAGCGACCTGTGAGGAGCGAGCAACGCAGCCAGCCAGCCCAAAGCGCTCTCGCCCTCCGGGTTGCGCCGCTTTTTCGCCTTTCCGGCGGTGCTGGTCGGTTACAGACCGCGGAGGGTATGCGCACTCCTCGCGCCTTGGAAGGACTAAAAATCGGCAGCAACGCGGCATGGCTGAGTATTTCAACAGGCTCCTAACGAAACCGAATCAGATACTTTACTATCCCGCGATAATCGCCCCCGACTCCGATATCGCCAACGATGACAAAATGATCGTTGATCTTGAAGCGCGCGCTGACTTCCTGTTGACCGGTCCGAGGATCGACCGCGCCCACGTCTACATCCAGGCGATTAAAAACTGTGTTACTCTGGGCCGGCTCGCCTTTCTTGAAAATTTTCCGGTAAAGTTGCTGCACCAGCAACATTGCGGCGCGTCCGGCCAGCACATTGCTATTTCCCGACAATTCTTCTCGGGTGGCGCCGGTGGCAATCAAAGAAATGATTTCTTCCTGCGCCAGCGGCGGTTCGCTCGTGAAAATGGCCTGTGGCTCACGCACAGTTCCATAAACATAAACTCGCACCGTGTAATCGCGGATGACAGACGTGCCTTGCAGATCGATTCGCGGATTCATCGAATCGCTCGGATCAAAGTAAAGCAATCCGTTGGAAACCTGAAGCCGGCTGAATGGCAGCGTCGCTTCCACATTTTCGAGCCGCACCGTACCCTGCAATTCCGGGTGCAGGCCGGTTCCGGTCAGCTTCAGATCGCCGGTCGCCCCGCCGGTCGCCAGATTACCGCGGATAACGACGGGATCTTTGGTTCTAATTGCCACATCGAATTTCCAATCCCGGAGCGGAGGTTCCGGAAAAGAGAATTCCGGCTGTGCAGAGGGCGGTTCCGGCGCCGGTCTACCCGGCAGACCGATCGGAATCAGATCGATATTTTTCAAGAAGTGACTGTTCGTTATCGCGATGTCTCCGGTGACGTTTGCGCTCGCGAATGGACCCGTCACTTTAATGTCTGCATTCGCACGTGCCGTTAGCGTGTCATTGCGGGCGATGAGTGCGCTATCCGCCTTTAACTGCAGATCGAGCGTGGGCTGTGTCAATTTCGGGAATCTGGCTCCGCCGGTCA
>QHOM01000264.1 GCA_003218785.1 Verrucomicrobiota bacterium | reverse complement strand
GGTCGCGCGATCGTTCCCCGGACATCGACATCGAGCCCAAGATCGCCATCGAGTTGCTGCACTTCGGGCACGAATTGCCGGATAAAGTTCACCGAGCTGCGGGGGAGCCGAGCTTTTGCGGTGATTGGTGTGTCGTCGGGCAATTTCCGTGCGCGAGCAATTTTTGGTATGTCAAACGGGAGGTTTGCGCTCACCTCCAGCGGCT
>QHOM01000125.1 GCA_003218785.1 Verrucomicrobiota bacterium | reverse complement strand
AAAATTACTTAAGATTTAAGACCATTTAAGAAGATTTTCTGCTGTCGAAAGTTCACAACTTCCCTGCGGCACCAGCCGCATTCAATCAAGGGGCGGCTGCCCGTATTGCTTGCTGTAGCGGCAGGCGTGTCGCCTGCGCAAGCTCAATCAGTCGCAGCCGGCACGGGTGCCTCTACAGTGTGCTCCCTGCGGCACCAGCCGCATTCATTTAGAACCCTTCGGCGCAAGCGAAGCGACAATTTTATTAAAGCGCGGGTCCCCGCGCAGCGGGTCCCAAAGCGGATTGAGACGCAAATAGCCGTAAGTCACATGGCTACCCGGAAGCTTCGCTGTCTCAGCTAATCGTTCGATCGCGCGATCCTTGTCACCCGTCCAGGCATAAATGACGGCCAGGTATTGGATCAACATCGGGCCCTCGATGGCGCTCTTGCTGACGGGTATCAACTCGACAGCGCGCCGGCCTTCGCGGATAGCGTCTTCCTTATTTCCCAACGCGGCATCAACCACGCCGAGCGCACAGAGACCCGCTGCATAATCGGGTTGGTCGCGCACGGTTTGCTCGAGTTCTTTTCGGGCGCTAATGAAGGCGGCGCGAGCAGCCTGCTCATCGCCGCGAAGCCGGGCGACAACACCCTCGCACCAACTGTTGGGGAATGGAATGTTTTCCTCGTAACACCCGCCGGCCGGCATGGCAGCCAGCACGCGTTCAGCAGCGGCAGGATCGCGCTCGCGTAAGGCAAGATCGAGCCACAAGTCAACGAGAACCGGCGCTGCGTTCGGGTCCTCGGCCAGGATCGTCTCAATTGCCGTATGCAGCGGTTTTGGATTTGCGCGCGATTCAAGATCAACCCAAGCGCGCCTTACCCGGCTGGGAACGTCCTTCGGTGCGATGATCAGCGCGCGGTCCAGAGAGGCGGCCATCTCTCTGTAGTGGCGCAAAGCTTCGTAAGTAAGGGAGATTTGCTGGAGTATGGAAAAATTGCGCGGATCCAACTCCAACGCCTGCTTCATTTCCTCGATGGATTTCTCCCAATGACCCTGCCGCCGGTCAATGTACCCAGCCAAAAGAGGAATGCGCGATTCGTTCGGCAGCGTACGCCGGGCGGCAACCAGCTCCTGGTGGGCCCGGTCGTAATCGCGATACGCCCAGTAAAGGTGCTGAGCAACGGCCAGATGGGCCTCTCCAGAGCCGGCGCGCAGACTTCGAATCGATTGAACGGCTGTTTCAGCCAAGTGAAGGCGCGCGTCTGTATGGTCGAATCCAAGGAAGTACATCCGGTCATGCGCTCCTGCTAGCTGATAATAAGCAGTAAAGAACGAAGGGTCGCGTGCAACAGCCTGGTCAAGCAGTTGCACGGCTTGGAGCAAATCTTCTTTTGCCCGCGCGGTAAAGGGAATGCCATTGATGAGATCCTTGGCTCGCAGGTAGAGATCGTAGGCAACAAGGTCCCCGGTCGGTGGCTCTGCAATGGCGGCTTTCTCGACAACTGAGACTTTGGTTTGAAGATGATCTGCGACTTTTTGCGCGATCTCGCTTTGCAGTGCGAACATGTCAGTCAAATCCCCATCGTATTCCTCCGCCCAAACGTAGGTGTCGGTGCGCGTATCAATCAATTTGGCGTTTACATGGATCTTGTCCGCGTTCCTGTGGACACTTCCCTCCAGCACGTGAGAAACATTCAGTGCCCGCCCGATTTGCTGCGTATTCCGTGCGCCACGATATTCCATGACGCTGGTGCGGCTGATTACTTTGAGGTCGGCTACCTTGGCCAGCTTTGTCAAAATGCCGTCTTGAATGCCATCGGCAAACAACGCGCTCTCTTTGCCTTCGCTCAAATTTTCAAAGGGCAGCACAGCGATTCCAGCTGTTATTGGACGGTTTACTAGTTCGCTTTTCCACGTCATTATCCCGACCGCTGCTCCCAGTGCGAGCAAGAGCGCGGCCATTCCTGCAATAGCTGGATTACGTCGCGACCAGCGCAGCGCGCGCACCGGCGCCGAAACAGGACGCGCAATGATATGGCGGCCTGCGAGCCAGCGTTCAAGGTCTTCGGCCAGATCGCCGGCGGAGCGATAACGAGCGTTTGGTTCGCGCTCCAGACATTTTGCGCAAATGGTTTCCAGATCGCGATCGAGCGCTGGCGCGAGAGAGCGCAGTTTCGGCGCGGGCTTTTGCCCGGCTTGTTGAATCACCGCAAGCGCGTGCTCGCCCAGGAATGGTGGCCGGCCGGTGAAAAGATTAAACAAGATCGCGCCGAGACTGTAAATGTCCGCCGCCGGTGTGAGTTTCGCAGCCGATCCGTTTGCTTGTTCGGGCGCGATATAACCGGGTGTGCCAAAAATCGTCATCGTGTGCGTAAGATCGCTCGGGGTGTCGAGCCATTTGGCCAATCCGAAATCGCTCACCAACGGTTCGCCGCGCCCGTCGAGCAAAATGTTTCCCGGTTTTAGATCCCGATGAAGAATGCCATCAACGTGCGCGTATTGGACGGCGCGGGCGACTTTTGCCATTAGCGCCACGCTGCGGCGCGGGTCGTTACGCAGAGCCGGCCCCGCGTCCAACAGACTGCCGCCGGACGCAAATTTCATGCTGAAGGATGGAAGGCCGTCCTCGTTCTCGCCGACTTCATAAATCGGCAGAATGTTCGGATGATCGAGCCTCGCCGCGGCTTGCGCTTCACGGCGGAAACGAACCAGCGTCTCCTGCGAATCAGCGTGGTAGGATAAAATCTGTTTTACTGCGACGATGCGCCGCGAGTGCCGTTGCCGGGCGCGATAAATGACGCCCATGCCGCCGCGCCCGATCTCTTCGAGAATTTGATAATTGCCCAGCCGCCAATCGGCGTCGCGCACATCGATTCCAGCGAGCACGTCCTCGAGCGTTTCATGGTTGCAAGTATCAGCGTCCAGACCCTGATACAGCAGACAGGTCAAACAGAGACCGCGCCCAACCCGTGATGTCGATCCACATTCTGGACACGGGACCGGTTCTTTCCGGAGCCGCACCGAAGTAGAAGGGGCGTTCATGGGGAAATGTTGAAAAACTACAACTGTTGCAAAATTACAAAGTTACAAGGGGGCAGGGATGAAGCGATGCTGAATCGTGAGTCGTCAATTGTGAATTGTGAATTGTGAATCATCAGTCGTCAATCGCTAAATTTTTAAATCGTTAAATCACTTCGCGGCAGTCAACGCCGAGAACAGATACCGGAGTTCGTCCTCGATTTCGTCGGGTTTCTCGACGGTTCTGGCAACTTCCTCGCGGAGCAGCCCGCGATAGCGCCCGCGCAACCGGTGCACGAGGCTTTTCAGCGCCACTTCCGACAGGCCGAGCGTCTTTGAGAATTTGGCGTAGCAAACATCTTCTCGCTCCGCCGTGAGACAAACGCTCAACACATCAAAGACACGCCGCCGGCCACGCTTTTCGCATTCATCGCCCAATCGCCGCAACGCGCGCTCGACCACCGTTGCCGCCCAGCGCACATCAAAAATCCGTTCCGGCGACCAGCTCTGCGAATCCTGGGTTGGAATCGACAAATGCGATGGCGCCTCCGCCATCCATTCGTCCCAGGAAACAAATTGCACGTGGCCACCACGTTTCCGCGTGTGACGCTTTGCTTCGGCATTCCGCAAGAAATCCTGCACCGCCTTGAGCATGAGCGAGCGGAATCGTCCGCGATTCCGATCGGCACGCTGAAGGAGTTGACCTTTAAGCACCATAACGAAAAAATCCTGGGTGAGATCCTGTGCGTTGGGGACGGAATGGCCCTGGTGGTAGATGAAAGCGAAAACCGGCCGCCAATAAATTTTGCAAAGCTCGGCCAGCGCCTTGCGCGTCTTCTGCTCGCCGCCTTCCGAATCCGCGCAGGAAAGAATGACGCTCCACCGCGTCGTCACGAAGCGGTCGCGGCGCTGACCGATAATGGGGGTATCTGAATTCAAAAGCACGCAGCATAATATTTATGCAATTGTCAGGCAAGCTTAAACCTTCAAAAAAAACGTCAGTATCGTTATCCGGAAATTGCAGGGCGAGGTTCTCGAAAAATTCCGAAACTTTCCAGAAACGATTGTTTCATTTTCATTTTAATTTTCTGTCTGGTTTTTCGCGCTAATTCTTCGGTTTAATTTTCTGGTTCCGGAAGCACTCGCTTGGGGAATTAGCACCATGATAGAAGAAAAGAGCGTTTCGTTGAAGTTATGACCAGGGAGGCGGCGTTCGTTTACATTGATCGCGCATGAGCTGTAGCCACTTTACTGCGCGCACCTCTGTAGACGCTTGGCTGCGCGAAGCGCTATGCTAAATTAACGATTGCGGGCGACACGCCCGCCACTACAGAAAAGGGCGACGGCTTACTTCTTGGGCTGGGCCTGTCGAGCACGGGAGGTCGTCCAAGATTGGGTCGGCGACAGATTTTCCGCAGCCCACTTCCGGGCAAACTGCTTGAGTTCAGCGGCATTGTGGAGGCACAGTTTGCATTTGATTTTTTCGCGGTGGGTCTCGACGGTCTTGGGGCTGAGGTGAAATCGCTCCGCAATCTCCGGCGTGCTGTAGGATGCGCCGATGAGTTGAAAAACCTCCAGCTCGCGATCCGACAGGCGCTCCAGACCGAGGTGCGAGGCACCCGGTTTTTCTCGCAGGCTTCGCTCGACTACGGCGGCGGCGACCCTTTCGCTGAAAT
The DNA here is from genome assembly GCA_003218785.1 of Verrucomicrobiota bacterium. Taxonomy (GTDB): domain Bacteria; phylum Verrucomicrobiota; class Verrucomicrobiia; order Chthoniobacterales; family UBA10450; genus Udaeobacter. Next base: position 16,481 of record QHOM01000125.1, on the reverse strand, counting down.
ATAATTCTCCGGCCAGGACTTTGCGCACTGCTCGCAGCACCTCGTTCGTGGCGTTTTCTTTCATGATGTAACCAGAGGCGCCGGCACGGAGCACGCGTTCGGCGAAAATCAACTCGTCGTATTGCGAAAGGACGAGCATCTTTAGGGCGGGATGCTCGACCCGCAATGATTTGATCAGGTCAAGCGCATCACCACCCTTCAGACGCAAATCGAGAAGCATGAGATCGGGTTTGCATTGCTCGACGAGCCGCTTCGCGTCCGAGGTATTGTCGGCTGCGTCGGTACAGGTGAGGTCCGGCTGGCCATCAATCAATTGCTTGAGGCCATTGCACACCACCGGATGATCCTCGATCACGATGACGCGCGATTTTTTCTGGCCTTGTCCGTTCGGTGTCATGGTATGGGACGAACGCCGATCTCCGCGTGCAGCGGCACGCGGCAGGTGACGATTGTGCCTTTTAGTCGCATCGAACCCCCTCCCGTCGTCTCGTATGGTCAGCACCATGTTCTTCTGATTGCAGGCAAGATCGATCCGCACCTCGCGAGCGGCACCGTGCTCCACCGCATTATGCACCGCTTCCTGCGCGATCCGATAAAGTTGGGCTGCCACAGGCGCGCTAACCGGAAGAGAGGAAGTGTCGGCTTTCACGATGCCGTCAACCCCGCAATTCTTCCGCACACTCGTTGCGAGCGCCTGGAGGGCCGTTTTCAAATCTCGGTCGGCTCCCTCGAGACTGCGTGCGGTGAGCCGGGTCTGCCTGGCTGCTTCATTGGCAAGCCGGACGATCGCTAAGGCCTTTTCAGCTTCCTTCGGACGTGCTGCGCGCAATTCTTGCTCGAGCAGTTTGGCGCTCAAAGCGATGCCGACGAGGTGTTGTCCAACACCGTCGTGCAAATCGTAGGCAATCCGCCGTTGTTCGCGCGCACAGATCTCGATCACCTCACGCTCGAGCCGGGCGCGCTCGGCGACCTCCTTCTGAAGCAACGCGGTCTTCCGCTGTCTCAGTTGCTCAAGTTCATCGCGATGCTGTTGGGCCTGGAGCTCTGTCTGTTTTCGAGCAGTGACGTCCATGCTGACTCCCAGAAGTCGCATCGGCTTCCCATGTTTGTTCACGTCGGCGCGTCCACGCGCTGCGACCCAGCGCACACTGCCGTCCGCAAGGGGAATCCGATACTCTGCCTCGTAATCTTTGCCGTTTTCGATCGCATCCTTGATTGCCTGTCGAAGTAGATCGCGATCATCTACGTGCAATCGGGAAATGACGTCTTCGAATGTGATCTTTTCGGAAACAGGCAAGCCCAACTTAGCACGGCGCGTCGGCGTGACCCAGATCTCATCTTTGCTCAAATCCCACTCCCACAGCCCGAGATCAGCCGAGTCGGCGGCTAAGTTGAGTCTCTTATCGCTTACTTCCAATTCACGCGCGAGTTGCGCCGCTCGAGCCATGTCGTTACTCAGCTCATAGCCCATCGCCGCCACGATTCCCGAATATGCGAAGCAGAGGAAAAACGGGATGTCGATGATTCCCCACATCACGAGCGGGACGTGCCATGCCAGAATCGCGCCGAAAATCATGCTGCCGCCGACAACTAAAGCGCGTCGCCGGTCGCCCCGTCGCCAGACGGTAATCGTGGCATCGACGAAAAAGATAAGCAGCAACAGTAGGCTCACCGAACTAAGCAGGCCCCACGGATTGGCCACGCCGATCGGTACCGAGATGATCTCACCGCCCCCCCACGAGAACTGGCGGAGGCTTGTAATTTGCCGGTAGTTAAGATTCGGCGTAAAAATGAAATTGAGAATCAACACCAGTGTCCGCAGGCCGCAGATACCCCACGCGAGCCATGATCGTCCGGCGTGGAGATAGAGTCGCACGAAACCCACGAACGAGACAACGAGCACCCACACGGGCACATGTATCCAGCGCAGGAGTGCTTCGTATCGCCCGACTGTCTGGGCATGCATCATCGCTAACTCGAACGCGGCGATGGCCGCCGCGGCGACAGCGCTAGACGAAAACAGCAAATGCACCCAGTTGTCGCGCTGTTTGCACCAGACCACGCAATAAAAACCCGCGAGCGTCAAACACGCGGCTGCGTTCATCGACCAGACAATGGTGACCCAGCTCATCGGATGATGGCGACTAACTCTGAGGTTTTGTTTGTTAGTTGAATCGCCAACCTGCCAGAAGGCCATTCGCGAACAGGAAACCGAGTCGCAAATGCAACCATCATCGAATCGCTTAATCCTGGGGGGTTGTCACTGCTTTTCGCGGGCACTGGGCAGGGCTGTGACGACTCCGGTGGCGATCCAAGGCATTTGTAGTAGGTGGTTCGGGCGGCCGCTGTTGCGATCGCTCGGGGAAATTGGGATTCGGATTGGTGTTTCCATCTCTCACCTTCTTCTCCGAGAATTGCGGAGCGAAGTTCCGAAAAAAGTTAAAAAATTTTCCAGAAACGATTGGTTGGTAGTGTATTAAAATGATACACCACCGATTCATTCAGTGGCTCGACGATCGCGCGTCCTCGCTTGCTACATTCGCGATTTGCGCCCGGAAAATCCGCGTAATCCGCGGTTATAAACTTGGCGGACTCCAGGCAACGAAGTTCTCTTTATCCTGGCCAATCGAAAAAAAATGGCGCTCGGGACAGCGCATCCGCGAAAAAACAGAAGTCTCGATTTTCATCGCGATTTACTAAGCGCTTCCTTCGCCTGGTACTCGGCAACGATGCGTTGCAACTCGCGCCGGACGAAACTTGAACGACTTCGATCTTGCCTGGCAGCGAGCTCATCGATCGCCTCCAAAATATCGCTGGGAACGTTGCTGATCGTCAGTATTTGAACGGTCGGCGTCTTCGCCAGTGGAGGAACGGTTCGGGCCCACTGACCAGCTCTTGCCTTAAAATTAATCTTAGCCCGCCGTCCGCGGCGATTAGCGCCGCTAGCGTTGTTATTGTTTTGTTTATTTATTTTTATTTATTTCTTTCTGGTTGTTTGGGTTGTGGTTGCTGAACGGCCGCAGTTACGGGCGTCAGGAGAAATTTTGTTTGCATTTTTGGTCCACCTCTCATCTCCTTCTCCAGCAACAGCGAGGCAAAGTTTCGAAAAAAGTTTGAAAAATTTCGGGAAAATATAGATTTCGTAATCTCTAGGGCCAGCGGATTTGTAATTTTGCCGATTCTCAGATTGCAGCAGAATGCACGCCAGCCGCACAGGCAACATGCCCTCTGTTCCGCCACGAGCTCGCCAAAAGAGCCGGATTCGTCCGAATAGGGCCGAAAGGAATTCGCGATCTTCGATTTCGCCTACGCCGACCTGCGATCGCATCGACCTCATCAGTCGAAGCCTGCCAGGCTGAACCGTGAATTTTATGCTTGCCAATTAAGGCGTGCGGAGTCAAACCAGCGGGCATTATGAAAAGCCTATCTGGAACAGTCGGATTCGTTGTATTAGCGGTCATCGCGATCGTTGCCATCCTCGGCTTGCGCGCCTTTGCTCAAGGACCGTCTCGACAAGCCTTCGTCGATAAAAAGTTCGTTCTAAAAATTGGACGAACGGCGGACGAATATGTTGAGGTCACGGACGCTAGCAAGAGAGCTGCCTTCATTAAGGCATTGAGGGCCCTCGCGGAAAAGCAATACGAAATCAATTTTAAGGATGATAGTGGCCGGGTCGAATACTACCCTCCTCTTCCGAAGCTAAGCATTAAGACTGATAAGGTCACAACTTCGGAAGTCGCGAAAAACGCACCGGCCGGAGATGCTGCCGCTAACGACCCTCACTATACGCAGCGAGTTACCTCTGATAGTCCAACGGACATAGAGGCCGTTCTGGACGCGTTCAAATAAGTGGCGTCGCTGACTGCTTCGCTCTGAAAGCTGGACGGATCTTGCGCCAAAAGTATGTCTGCGCGGCGTGGTTCGGCCTCCATTTCCTGCTGATCATTTCATTTTCCTGCCGTGAAACGTTGGGATTGATCGCGCGCGGACTGACGATTTTTCCTTCTTCGTTTAAGAGCTTTGCACAGAAGGCGGAGACGGTCGCGGACGCAGTCCTCGGTCAGCACCTGGCAGCATCAAATGCGGTTCGCCAGGCGCTCGCAACATATTTGCATATCGCCGGGATCGAAACGGGTTACAGTTATTTTGCGCCAAATGTGCCCGGCAGTTACAAGCTCGTTTTCGAGTTACACTACCCTGACGGACGAGTGGAATATGAGTTGCCATCGGTCAGCAGTGCGGCAGCCGGATTGCGTATAGCCGGTTTGCTCGACCAGATCGCGCGCACTCGTTACGACACACTGCGCCAACATCTGGTGAAAATGATGACCCAACCCATCTGGCGCGAGCATCCCGAGGTGAAGATGATCCGCGCCGTGTTTGGATCAATCAATTTGCCCAGCATAAATGAGTTCGAACACGGGAAAAGAGAATCGTACGACTTCTTGTATTCGTACGATTTCAGCCTCCGCGAAGCACCTCCCGAACCGGAACCTCGGTAAGTAGCATGCCAGTGCTGCGAAAACGGCTATCTGAATTTCTGTTTCCGGCTGAGACCGACAATTGGTTGGCCGCTTTACGGCTTGGCCTCGGGCTTCAGATAACGCTTTATTCCTTATCGTTACGAAACGACTGGAATTATCTGCTTTCGGGAACCAACAATGGCTTGATCAACCGCAACCTCGCGGAAGCGCTGCTTTCTGTGGAAAGTCATCTCGTCCCGAGACTGGGATGGCTCGCCGCTTTTGGGGCGCACGCTGACCTCAATGAAAAAACAGTTCTCTCCGCTGCGTGGATTTGTTTACTTGCCGCTGGCTGCGGTCTTCTCGTTGGACTTGCCTGTCGAGTCTCCGCAGTTCTGGCCTGGTTTCTTCACCTATGCGCAGCCAAGAGCGGAGGGTTCGTGTCCTATGGAGTGGATAACTTTATGACGATCGGACTTTTTTACTTGATGTTATCGCCGCTGCCGGATCGATATTCTCTCGACTGGCGATTGCGAAAATCGCGGCCAAAACATTCACAACTCCTCGGGTTCTGGCGTCGTGTTCTTCAGCTTCACTTGTGTCTCATCTATTTTTTCAGCGGTCTAACGAAATGTCTCGGCAGCGGATGGTGGGATGGTTCGAACATGTGGCGCTCTCTCATCCGCCCGCCTTTCAACGTCGTTGATCCTGAGATACTCATAAGATGGAAGTATCTATTCCCAGCCGCAGGGGTATTCATTTGTTTTCTGGAAATCGGATATCCGTTTTTCATTTGGAACAGCAAGATACGAAAGATTTGGCTGATCTGTATTTGTGCAGTGCACGCCGGGATCGGGCTCACGATGGGAATGTATCTTTTCGCGCTCATCATGATCGTTCTCAACGTGGCGGCGTTCGGTCCGGGTGTTATCCGCGCGGAGCGCGAAAGGATCAGTCTGCGGCCCCAGGAAGTTGTCTCGTAAAATTGTTGGATCGCGCAAGAATGCGCAGCCGGGATCGCCCAACACCACCTTTCTGCTTGTGCCACGCCTATTTGCTCTCGACCACGGCCAACGGTATTGCTAGGATTCCCAAAGGGTGAACCCCCAAGACACGCCTGCGGAACCGACGCCCGATCTCCAGCTCGAGATTGCACACCTCTTGTTGATCGACGTAGTGGGTTATTCAAAACTGCTCGTGAACGAGCAGATTGAATTGCTGCAAGAGTTGAATCAAATCGTGCGCGGAACGGAATGTTTTCGTGCTGCGGAAGCAAGTGACAAACTCATTCGAGTGCCAACCGGAGACGGGATGGCGCTGCTTTTCTTCCACAGTCCGGAAGAACCAGTGCGATGTGCGCTCGAGATTAGCAGGGCGTTACGAGATCATACGCATATTCAGGTGCGGATGGGCGTTCACAGCGGCCCAGTCAATCGAGTCACCGATGTTAACGACAAAACGAACATAGCCGGGTCAGGAATCAATGTCGCGCAGCGGGTGCTGGATTGCGGCGATGCCGGGCATATTCTTTTGTCCGCGCACGTGGCGGAAGATTTGGCCCAGTACCGGCACTGGCAGCCGTGCTTGCACGATCTGGGCGAGTGCGAAGTGAAGCACGGCCTGCGCTTACACCTCTTTAACCTCTATAAAGATAATCTTGGCAATCCACAGGTCCCTGAGAAACTCAGGCGAGGAAAAAGGAAACACGCGTCCGGCGTTGGTGTCCGTCCAATCAGTGCTCCCCGCTGGCCGAGGATCGCGCTTATAGTCACTTTGCTTGTGTCAACAATTGCCCTGGTAATCAGTTCTTTGATCTTTTTCCATCGAGCATCGCCGTCGACGGCGATACGAGACCTGTCGGAGATTGCTGCTCCCATGGTCGAGAGGAGTATTGCTGTGCTGCCCTTCGAAAATCTGAGTGATGAAAAACAGAATGCCTACTTCGCCGATGGCGTCCAAGATGAGATTCTTACTAATCTTGCCCGGGTTGCCGACCTCAGAGTGATCAGCCGCACCTCGGTGATGCATTACAAGGACAGCGCTCATCGAAACCTGCGCGAAATCGCCAAAACGCTCGGCGTGTCACACGTCGTGGAGGGAAGCGTCCAGCGGTCGGGTGGGCGCGTGCGAGTAAACGCCCAGCTGATCGACGCCAGAACAGATGCGGATTTGTGGGCGGAACATTACGATGGGGACATAGCCGACACCTTCGCCATTCAAAGCGAGATTGCTGAAAAAATCGTCTCCCAACTCAAATCCAAGCTCTCGCCGGAAGAAAAGGCAGCCATCGAGCAAAAACCAACGACTGATCTTGCTGCTCATGATCTGTACATACAGGCCAAAACACTCATCGCGAAGGCTGTCTTTAGTAACCCTCAAGCAGAGAGCCTGTTCGAAGCCGTCCGCCTGCTGAATCAGGCAATCGAACGCGATCCCGCCTTTGCACTTGCATATTATCAGCTCGCCCACGCTCACGATGTACTCTACTTCGGCGGTACCGATCACACTCCCGCACGGTTGGCAATGGCCGATGCGGCGATCCAATCGCTCTCTCGCCTGCGCCCAAATTCAGGCGAAGCGCATCTCGCCCTCGGCAAGCATTTATACTGGGGTCATCTCGACTACACCCACGCTCGTGAGGAACTCAAACTGGCACAGAAAAGTTTGCCTAACGACCCGCTGCCCTTTCAAATACTCGGCTTTATCGATCGACGGCAAGGGCGATGGGCTGAATCGGCCAAAAATCTCGAGCGCGCTGCCGAGATCGACCCGCAAAACCCTGCCGGGGCCGGTGTCTTCCAGCAAATCGCTTTAAGCTATGAATCTCTGCGCCGTTATGCTGATGCCGCACGCGCCTTGGATCGCGCAGTCGCGCTCAGTCCAAAAGACCCAGAGTTGCAGGTTAACCGTGCGACTATGGAGTTCTATTCCAAAGCCGACCCTGGCCCGACGACCTCGGCAATTGAAGCGACCCTCGCCCAAGATTCGCACGAAGCCAAAAGCATAGCCGATTCTTGGCTTTACGTATCGCTGTGCCAACGGGATTTCGACGGAGCGCTTCGCGCTCTGGCTGCGCTGCCGATCGCTGGGTGTCACCAGGACAGTATTCCGTTCCCGCGAAGCTGGTGCGAGGGCGTAGTCGCTCAGATGCGGGGCGATAATGCGGCGACGCACGCTGCGTTTACGAGCGCGCGGACCGAAGCGGCCAAGCTGGTGGAGCAGCAACCCGACTATGCGGAAGGGCTTTGCGTACTCGGAATGATTGACGCGGCCTTGGGCAACAAAGAGGACGCAATTCGCGAAGGAAGACACGCAGTCGAGCTGTTGCCGGTGACGAAAGATGCAATCATCGGTCCGCTGTTAGTGCAAAATTTGGCGCTTATTTATGAGTGGACGGGCGAGAAGGATCTTGCCCTCGAGCAGTTAGCTATCGCGGCACGCATCCCCGGTTACCTGAGTTATGGTCAGTTGCGTTTGCATCCGTATTGGGATCCGCTGCGCGGCGATCCGCGCTTTGAAAAGATTGTCGCCTCGCTCGCGCCGAAGTAAGACTGCATCTGTTGGAGTTGCACCTTGGTTATTGTCTTAGGCCAGAGTAACGCTATTGTTAGGGTTGCTAAGGGTGAACGCCCAAGACACACCCGTTGATTCCAAGCCCGATCTCCCGCTCGAGATCGCGCATCTGCTATTAATCGACGTTGTGGGTTATTCGAAACTGCTCGTCAATGAGCAGATTGAGTTGCTGCAAGAGTTGAACCAAATCGTGCACGGAACGCAGTCTTTTCGTGCGGCAGAAGCAATCGGCAAACTGATCCGAGTGCCCACCGGAGACGGGATGGCGCTCCTGTTTTTTCACAGTCCGGAAGAGCCGGCGCGATGCGCGCTCGAGATTAGCAGAGCTTTACAAGAGTATCCGCACATCCAGTTGCGGATGGGAGTGCACAGCGGTCCAGTCAATCCAGTCAGGGATGTTAACGACCAAACGAACATGGCAGGCGCGGGACTCAACGTCGCGCAGCGGGTGCTGGATTGCGGCGATGCCGGACATATTCTTTTGTCCGGGCATATCGCAGAAGATTTAGCCGAGTATCGGCACTGGCAGCCGTACTTGCACGACCTAGGCGAGTGCGAGGTGAAGCACGGACTGAGGTTGCACCTCTTTAGTGTCCACAAAGATGGTCTCGGCAATCCACAGGTCCCTGAGAAACTCAAGGGACGAAAATGGAAGCACAAACCGGCCGTGGTTCACCCGGTCAGTCCGCCCCGATGGCCAAAGCTTCTGCTTGTAGTTGCTTTAGTTGTCTCGGCTGTCGCTCTGGTGGCCAGTTCCTTGATCTTTTTCAATCGAGCATCACCGCCGCAGACGAAGTCCAGCGCTCCCGTGGCAACAGCTGGCAGCACGGCGGTTCCTATTCCCGAAAAGAGCATCGCTGTTCTCCCGTTTAAGAACCTGAGTGACGAGCAAGAGAACACTTACTTCGCAGATGGCGTGCAGGATGAAATCCTGACCGATCTGGCGAAGATCGCAGACCTAAAAATAATCAGCCGCGTCTCGGTGATGCAATACAAGAGCGGAGTCGCGCGCAATTTGCGCGAGGTCGGCCAGCAACTCGGCGTGGCAAATGTGGTGGAAGGAAGCGTTCAGCGCTCCGGCAATCGCGTGCGCGTCAACGCGCAGTTGGTGGATACGCGCATCGACAGACAACTATGGGGACAGACTTATGACCGCGATCTTGCGGATGTGTTCGCGATTCAAAGTGAAATCGCGAAGGCGATTGCCGAGCAGCTTCAGGCCAAGCTTTCGCCACGTGAAGAGAAGGCAATCGAACGTCCTCCGACAGGCGACGTCACCGCCTTCGATCTCTACACGCGCGCCAAAAATCTTCTTCTGATAGGCCTTAGCAGTACCATGAAAGCGAATTTGCTGCAGGCGGCCGATCTGCTGAACCAAGCTGGTGCACGTGATCCATCATTTTTCCGGGCGTATTGCCAGCTCGCCTATGCTCATGACGCGCTCTACTTCCTTGGCTTCGACCATACAGCCGCGCGTCTGGCCTTAGCTGAAGCAGCCGTTCAAGCGGCAACTCGCCTTCGTCCCGATGCGGGTGAAACGCACCTCGCGCGTGCGCAGAATCTTTATTGGGGATACCTTGATTATGACGGCGCTCTGGCTGAGTTGGAAGTTGCCCGCCAAACTTTGCCCAATGATTCCCGAGTATTCGAGCTGAAGGGTCTCATTCAGCGGCGCCAGGGACGCTGGGAAGAATCCACACAAAACCTGGAGCGAGCGATTGATCTCGACCCGCGCAACTTTTTCACGCTGCAGCAAATCGCGATCAGTTACGGAGTTCTCCGGCGCTACAACGAAGAAACATCGGTGTTAGATCGCGCCTTGACCATCCAGCCGAACGACGTCGATTCGAAAGTAGCGCTTGCGTCCGTTGAATTTCATTCGAAAGCCGATACTCGCCCGTTGCATCAAACAATCGATTCGATTCGGGCCACAAAACCCGCCGCGGTGCCAAGTATCGCCGATGCCTGGCTTAGTTGTGCACTGGCCGAGCGCGATGTCGCTGCGGCGAAGAATGCATTGAACGCATTCGGCGAAATACCACTGACCGACTATGCCGTTCACTTAAATCGTCCGCTAATGGAAGGCGTTATCGCTCGTATGACAAAAGACAATGGCAAAGCCCGCGACGCATTCACTGCGGCACGCGCGGAACAGGAGAAAGCGGTTCAAACTCAACCAAATTACGGCCCGGCGCTGTGCGCGCTGGGTTTGATCGACGCTGCTCTTGGACGCAAAGACGAGGCACTGCGTGAAGGCCGGCGCGCAGTCGAACTTCTTCCCGTGGAAAAAGATGCACTCAATGGTCCGCTCATGATCACCTATCTGGCGATGATCGCTGCGTGGGTCGGCAACAAAGATCTCGCCTGCGAACAGCTTGGCATCGCCATCCGCCCGCCGAGCACCGTCAGCTACGGTCAATTGAAACTGCTGCCGTTTTGGGATCCGTTGCGCGGCGACCCGCGCTTTGAGAAGATCGTAGCCTCGCTTGCTCCGAAATAGGGAAGGTCGCCTCCCAACTAAACGAAAAATCCGTTGAGAAAGCGGGTGAATCCTAAATCAGCGAGTTGAGTTCGCAGGTTGGGGAAATCTCATTCTACTTATTGATGCTCCTAATTTACGGCTGGTAATGCAGGGTTAAATCTGTTTTTGGTCATGTAACGCCGCTCCCTAAGAACGAACGGCAATAAGGAGGTGAATATAATGGCACGAGCAAAAAAAACGAAGTCCAAGAGCAAACGGAAAAGTCGCAGCAGCAAGAAGATTAAGCGCTCGACTGGGCCTCGGGAGAAAGCCCGCAGCAGCAAGAAGATTAGGCGCTCGACTGCACCTCGGGAGTGATCCCGTTAACGCAAAATTCGCGTCAGTTCGCGGCAGACTTTAGTTGTTACCTGAGTAGAGAAACGCGATCCGGATTAGCCGTCACGTGATCGCGAGTATTCGGGGTTTCTCGCGGTGCCGTTAATGATACCGCGAGCCTTAGCTCTTTCGGCATTGACGATTTCTTGCGCCCGAACACGGGCACCGTATTGTTAGACTTCAGAAAAGGGTGAACGCGCAAGACACGTCCGCGGAACCGACGCCCGATCTCCAGCTCGAGATTGCACATCTCTTGTTAATCGATGTAGTCGGTTATTCGAAACTGCTCATGAACGAGCAGATTGAATTGCTGCAAGAGTTGCAGCAAATCGTGCGCGGAACGGAATCCTTTCGAGCGGCGGAAGCAAGCGGCAAACTCATCCGGGTGCCGACCGGAGACGGGATGGCGCTACTTTTCTTCCATAGTCCAGAAGAGCCGGTGCGGTGTCGATGTTAACGACAAAACGAACATAGCGGGATCAGGAATCAATGTCGCGCAGCGGGTGATGGATTGCGGCGATGCCGGGCATATTCTTTTGTCCAGGCATGTGGCCGACGACCTATCCCAATACCGGCACTGGCAGCCGCACTTGCACGATCTGGGCGAGTGCGAAGTGAAGCACGGCCTGCGCCTGCACCTCTTTAACCTCTACAAAGACAATCTCGGCAATCCACAGGTTCCTGAGAAACTCTGGCGAAGGAAAAGATGGAAGCAGTCCGTTTCGGTTCGTCCGATTAGCGCTCCGCGTTCGCCCAAGTTCGCGCTTATAGTTGCTTTGCTTGTGTCGACAATTGCACTGGTTATCAGTTCTTTGATCTTTTTCCATCGAGCGACACCGACGACGACCAGAGCGCCTGTTCCAGGGGCGACAGCTGCTAGCGCGCTGGCTGCTATTCCCGAAAAGAGCATCGCCGTTCTTCCCTTCGAGAATTTAAGCGATGAGAAAGAGAACGCCTACTTCGCGGATGGTGTACAAGATGAAATCCTCACTGACCTGTCCAAAGTTGCAGACCTGAAAGTGATCAGCCGGACATCTGTGATGCAGTACAAAACCGGCACGAAGCGAAACCTGCGTGAGATCGCGGAAGACTTAGGCGTCGCACATGTATTGGAAGGCAGCGTGCAGCGTGCCGGTGGACGTGTACGTGTCAGCGCGCAATTGATCGACGCCAGATCAGACGCACACCTTTGGGCAGAGCATTACGATCGCGATTTGGCGGATGTTTTCGCGATTCAGAGTGAAGTTGCCGAAAACATTGTTGCTCAGCTTAAGGCCAATCTTTCCACAAGCGAAAAAGCGGCGATCGACCTGCGGCCGACGCGGGATCCCGAAGCGTTCGACCTTTATCTTCAAGCCAAGGAGTTGATCAACACCTTTCACGATACGCCAGACTGGAAGGATACTCTGCTTAAAGCAATTCGATTGCTCGATAAAGCGATCTCGCGCGACGACAAGTTCGCACTCGCGTATTGCCTGGCAACGCGGGCCAACGAGGCACTGTACTGGTTTAATCTGGACCACACGCCTGCCCGGCTGGCGCAAGCCAAAGCGTCAGCGCAAAGAGCGCTCGAGCTTGCCCCTGACTTGGGCGAAGCACATCTGGCTCAGGCGCTAGTTTATTATCACGGGAGCCGCGACTATGCGCGCGCACGCGCAGAGCTCGCAATCGCGCGCCGCGCGCTACCGAATAACGCCGAGGTGTATTTAGTCACCGGCTGGATTGATCGGCGACAGGGCCGGTGGGAAGACGCGGTCAAGAACCTGGAAAAAGCGGCCGACCTGGATCCGCGAAATTCGAAAATTCTGCAGGATCTGGGTGTTCTTTACGATGTGCTGCGCAGATATGACGAGGAGGAATCCGTATTCGACCGTGCGATCGCTGCGAATCCGAGCTCGGCGAATTATTTCCAGTTGATGCGCGCAGAAATCGAATTGGAAAAAGGGAATACGAAAACCGCGCGCATCGGCCTGGACTCTTTGCCGGCCGGCTATGATCCCGACGGTGCGACGACATCGACGCGGATTAATCTTGCTCTGTATGAGCGCGACGCGGCATCGGCGGCGAAGGTCCTCGCGGCATCGAAACTCGAAGATCTCGTTGGCGAGACCGGCTCTCAACTGCCGCGTAGTTGGTTTCAGGCTTTGATTGCACGAGCACAAGGCGACACGCAGAAAGCGCGCGAGGCCTTTACCATGGCACGCTTAAAAATCCAGGCAAAGCTGCACGACCAACCCGAGGATGGTGTCTTGCTCGCAATGCTTGGGTTGGTTGACGCGGGGCTTTCACGGAACGCAGAGGCAGTTGCCGAAGGACGCCGTGCCGTCGAATTGCGCCCAATCAGCAACGACGCTCTGGATGGCGCCGCTGTCATCGCAAGTTTGGCAATGATTTATGCGTGGGTTGGCGACGTTGATTCTGCAATCGAGCGGTTGATGTTTCTAGCGAAGACGCCCGGCGGCCCGCATTACGGTCAACTCAAGTTCGAGCGCCCAGGCTCGCTTAAGTCAGTGCGTCAATGCGGCCCATCAAGTCCTCTTTGTTTACCGTGCTTGTGACCTCGTCTCGATCGACTCATTTTGCCTTTGTGTTATCAGCGGCTTTTCGATTATACACCTCCTAAGAGGTTGCTGCGCGCCGCCGACGGTTGCAAGAGTGTTATCTCTGGAAGGAGCCGAATGACGTCTCGAACCAACACCAAAGACTTAAAGCCAATTAGACCTGGCCCGCGAAAAAAACATTTGAAGCCGCGTGCGCCAAAACAACAACAGCGTTCCGGTCACAAAAAGAGAAGCGTATGGTTTCAAGCACGCAGTTCGTGGCCGCTGCGGGAAGCGCCCGTACACATTCTGGTCGTGGAGAGAAATCGCGTTAAGCGAGATCTGCCGACTCCCAAGGGGGTGGCTCCGTGGAGATGCATTGGGCCGACCAATATCGGTGGACGAATGACGAGCGTCGTTTGCCACCCAGACAATCCCGATTTTATCTGGGCGGGTTCAGCTGGTGGCGGCGTGTGGCAAAGCAACGACGCCGGGCTGAAATGGCGCTCAGTTTGGCGCGACCAAGATAGCTTAAACGTTGGTTCGCTCGCGATTGATCCGAGAAACCCCGCGATAATTTATTGCGTTACAGGGGAAGCGAACCTTTCGGCCGATTCGTATTCAGGTGTGGGAATTTATCAGACGGCAAATGGCGGCGCGACTTGGAAGATGTTAGCTCCATCCGGCAACGCGGGCATTCCCACGCGCATCGGCGTAGTCGCGATTGATCCTTTCGATTCAAGATACTTGCTGATAGGAGGCGTCGGCGCCGACGAATCCAGTCCACGGCCCGAAGATTTCGGTGGAATGTTCGTCTCACATGACGGCGGAGTGAGTTGGCAGCGAGAAACTTTTGTTTCAACGAAGAATTACTGGTGCCACTCGATTGTATTTCATCCAGCCAAGAAGGGCGTAATCTTTGCCACATTCACCGAGCAGGGCACAAAAAACGGAATTTGGTTGTCGGAAGACGGTGGCGAGAGCTGGAGGCAATTGAGCAACGGTCTTCCCCCTTCGGAAAACTTTGGCCGCACCAGCTTGGCGATTAGCGCATCAGATCCAGACGTGATTTATGCTTTCGCTCAAAACACTTTGAGCGATCGGAGCGATCGGCTGCTGGGTGTTTTCCGCAGCGCGAATGGGGGTGAAGCATGGAGAGAGATTGGCGGTCGTCATTTTAGAGCAGAAGGTCAGATTTATTACGGAAATACGATTGCGGTTCATCCGAAGCATCCTAATCACGTTCTCTGCGGCGGCGTTGACCTGCATCTCACTAATAACGGCGGCAAAACGTGGACTAAGGTGACGCGGTGGGATTCCGAACGTGGAAAACCGCATTACGCGCACGCGGATCATCATCACCTCGTGATGCCGCTGGCTGCTCCGGGTCGGGTGTACGATCCGAATGACGGCGGATTCGATGTAAGTGAAGATGGAGGGATCACGTGGTCGAACCGCAGCAAAGGTCTCGCGGTCACGATGTATTACGACATGGATGTGTCACAAAGCGATGGGCGCCACTTTGGCGGCGGCGCTCAAGACAACGGAACTCTCGTCACTACAGATGGCCGGAGCGATGATCATTTCGAGATCCTCGGCGGTGATGGTGGTTGGATGATCTATGATCCCGCCGATGCGAAGCATTTTTATGCCTCTTATTACAACATGGGCATTTGGCGGTGGCGCGATGGGAAAGGGAGGGATGTCTCGCCGCGAGCTCGGAAAGGTGAAGCAGATTCAGTATGGATGGTTTACGTCACCATGGATCCGGAGGATCCAAACACCGTCTTCACAGGATCTACGCGAGTCTGGCGCACTAAAAACGATGGGAAGAAGTGGAGAGCCGTGTCACCGATCCTTGATGGCAGCCAAATTTCGGCGATCGAAATTGCTCCGGTGGACTCGAAGCGAGTTTATGTAGGCACTGAAAACGGTGGCTTTTTCCGCAGTCTTGATGGTGGCAACACATGGAGCGCAAACCTTGCTGGCGCGACATTGCCTGGTCATACAATTACGCGAATCGACTCCACGGCAAAGCTCGGAGCCGACTTTCTGTTCATAACGATCGCAAACTTCGGCCACTCTCATGTCTTTTGTTCAAAAGACGGTGGGAAGACGTGGGAAGATGTGGATAAAGGCCGACTTCCAAACGTTCCCCATCATGCGGTCGTAATTCGACCCGACGAGCCAAAAACCGTCTATGTCGCGAATGACGCCGGTGTGTTTGTTTCACATGACTCCGGCAACACGTGGATGAACATGACCAGGAACTTGCCGAACGTGATGGTGGTAGACCTGGTGCTGCAAGAGAAAGATAGAACAACCAAGGGCAGCCGCAGGCACCTGGCTTACAACTCACACGTGATCGCCGGAATGTTTATGAGTTCCAGAGCGTGGCAACGCCGTCCGTCACCGCGAGAGCTGTTTTCGTTTGGCTAGTTTGAACAAGTCTACAAGATCGACATTTTGCGAAAATTGAAAGAACGCTTTGGCAGCAAAACGATTCGCGACATTCGCTTCCGGGTCCCCGCGAGGAGCCTTGATCGCGGCACGCCTATTTGCTCTCGATAACGGGCAACGGTATTGCTATCTTCGCAACAGGGTGAACGCCCAAGACACGTCGTCCGAGACTAAGCCGGATCTCCCCCTCGAGATCGCACACCTCTTGTTAATCGATGTGGTGGGTTATTCGAAACTGCTGGTGAATGAGCAGATTGAATTGCTGCAAGAGTTGAAGCAAATCGTGCGCGGAACGGAATGCTTTCGGGCGGCGGAAGCAAGCGGCAAACTCGATCGAGTGCCGACGGGAGACGGGATGGCGCTCCTTTTCTTCCACAGCCCGGAAGAACCGGCGCGATGTGCTCTCGAGATTAGCAGGACCTTGCAAGATCATCCGCATATTCAATTGCGGATGGGGGTTCACAGCGGCCAGTCAAATGAGTCACCGATGTTAACGACAAAACAAACTTTGCAGGATCGGGAATAAATGTCGCGCAACGGGTGCTCGATTGCGCCGATGCCGGGCACATTCTTTTGTCCGGGCACGTG
>QHOM01000263.1 GCA_003218785.1 Verrucomicrobiota bacterium | reverse complement strand
CAACAAATAGTGAGTTAGTCGAAGGTTTTCCTCGGCACTACATCCGCATTAATCCGAGCGACCCCAGCGCGCCTGATCCTCACGCTGATCTCAACACGACGATGATTCAGCTCGCCAACGGCGGCGGCCTCCATCCGGCGCGAAATGTGGTCGGCGGCGATTTTCTTCATCTGGTGCGGTTCGGCATTCGCGACGTGAACGATCCGATCGTGCGCGACTCAATCGAAGTGATCGATCGGGTGCTCAAACATGATCTGCCACAGGGCCCGGCCTGGCGTCGCTACAATCACGACGGCTATGGACAAAAAGACGACGGCGGTGCTTTCGACGGCACCGGGGTCGGACGTTGCTGGCCAATTTTGACCGGAGAACGCGGTCATTACGAGCTGGCTGCCGGGCGCGATCCAAAGGCTTTCATCGCGACAATGGAAAACTTTGCCGACCAGGGTGGGATGATCAGCGAACAGTTGTGGGACACAGCTGACCTGCCGGATGGTAGAATGAAACGCGGTTGCCCAACTGGCGCGGCAATGCCTCTTTGTTGGTCGCACGCCGAATATGTTTCGCTTGTGCGCAGCCGCCACGACGGCGTCTGCTTTGATCGCGTCGAACCGGCGTTCCGACGTTACCTGTTGAATCCAGTGCAGAGTCGGTACGAGATTTGGAGTCTTCGCCATCCGCTCCGGCGTGTGTCTCGCGGAAAAATTTTGCGCATCATCCTTGCCGCGGAGGCAACCATCGTTTGGTCAACGGATGAGTGGGCCCGGACTAACGAATCGGACACGAGCCATGAGAGCACACTGAACCTGTGGTTCGCAGATTTCCCAACTGAGGACTGGCCAGAAGGTTCAGCGCTTGCATTTACGTTGTTTTGGAAGCGCGATCAGCGTTGGGAAGACCGCAACTGGCGAGTGGACGTTTTTTAAAATCAACTCTACCTGCCTTATTAACGGAATCCGGCGTTAGGGGGGGGCCGAACTCGATGTGAGTCCGGTGTTAGGCAAAAAGGCGGTGTGCGCCGCGTGCCATCCTTCTAACTCAAACGAGGGAACGAGGATTATCTCATTCTTGGCATTACAAAATCCCGCGAACGCGCGATGGCCGAGGTCCTAATGATCGACGATGTCGTAAGCCGACAAAAATAAACCAAATGAGATGCTTACGAGCGATTACCAAATAGAGGTGCGCGAACCAAAGGCGCAGCAAGACACCGGAACCGGTAACAGGGAACGCATTCGTTCGCGCCGACAGGACATCAACCGCTACAAATCAAACTATGAAGAAAACTAATTCGCGAAAGACCATAGAACTTCTGCACAGACGTGAAGCGCCACTGGAAACTCCGACCGATCTCACACGTTCGGCGACCAGGGACATCGCTGGAGCGATGAACGCCATTCTTGCTGACCTGTTCGCGCTCTACCTGAAAACCAAAAACTTCCACTGGCACATGAGCGGTCCGCACTTCCGCGATTACCACCTGCTCCTTGACGAACACGCCGACCAGCTCTTCGCCATGGCCGACCCAATCGCGGAGCGAATTCGAAAGATCGGAGGACTTACGTTGAGATCGATCGGCCACATTTCGCGAACTCAGCGCGTGCTCGATAACGATGCGGAATACGTCGAACCCTTGGACATGCTGGCTGAGTTGGCCGACGACAACAAAACGCTGGCTACGCGCCTTCGCGAGGCACACAACGTATGTGACGAGCATCGTGACGTTGCCACAGCGAGTCTGATCGAGGTTTGGATCGATGAAACCGAGCGCCGCACCTGGTTCCTTTTCGAAACAACGCGCCGAAGTAATTGAGATTTCGTGTAATTGCGCGACCGGGTGAAAAATCGTCTTCAATTTGCTAGCTGCGCCTTCGCAGTTCTTTTGAGTGCCTCGTTGAATGGGGCAAATGAAAACGTCATCGCTTCGCGCACTGCCACCGTCGACGGCATTAAATTGTACTATTTGACGGCTGGTCACGGACCGACGGTCATTCTTCTTCACGGCTACACCCAGACATCGCGGATGTGGAAGCCGATCATTCCGCTCTTGGCGAACAAATTTACCGTGATCGCGCCCGATCTTCCCGGAATCGGCGAATCGGAAATTCCGACGTCTGGCCTCGACATGAAGACATCCGCTATCCGCATTCACGCGCTTGCCAAGTCATTAGGCATAGAAAAAGCGAGCGCTGTTGGTCACGACATCGGTCTGATGGTCGCTTACGCCTACGCCGCGCAATTTCCAGCTGAAACCGAGAAACTTGTCTTAATGGACGCATTTCTCCCAGGCGTCAGCGGTTGGGAAGCTGTTTATAATAATCCTGCGATCTGGCATTTTCGATTCAACGGTCCGACGCCCGAAGCATTGGTGCGCGGACGCGAGCGAATTTATTTCGAACACTTTTGGAATGACTTTGCCGCAGCTAAGAATCATTCGCTCTCGGAAGCCGATCGCGCGGCCTACACCGCGGCCTATTCTCGCCCCGGCAGAATGCGTGCCGGCTGGGCCTATTTCGTTTCCTTCACCCAGGCAGCCAAAGATTTCGAACAGTTGTCTCAAACAAAATTGACAATGCCGGTCCTGGTCATTGGCGGCGAGAAAGCGAATGGCGAAGTCTTGGGTGCGCAAGCGCACGCGGTCGCTTCCGACGTGAAAGTCGTGGTTCTGAAGAATACCGGCCACTGGGTACTCGAAGAAAAGCCAACAGAGACAACTGACGCGCTAATGAGCTTTCTGTGAGAGCTAACTAACAAAAAAGGATACTACAATGCCATACATAACTGTCGGAAAAGAAAACGAAGCTAACATCTTCCCGGCAATTTTCGCGATCGCCTCGATTGCAATCTTTGCTCATCCACGCGGATAATCGCGCATGGGCAACGACGATGTCGATCTTGCGGCGCTGACCGCGCATCTCGACCTGAAGAATGCGGTGCATGTCGGTCACTCCACCGGCGGCGGCGAGGTGGCGCATTATCTGGGACGGCATGGAGAAAGCCGGGTGGCGAAGGCTGCGCTGATCAGCGCGGTGCCGCCGCTGATGGTGAAGACAGCGGCCAATCCCGGCGGCCTTCCCAAAGAAGTGTTCGATGGATTGCAGGCGCAGCTCGCGGCCAATCGCTCGCAATTCTATCGCGACCTGCCGTCGGGGCCATTCTATGGCTTCAACCGGCCGGGCTTGAAAGCCTCCGAGGCGATCATCCAGAACTGGTGGCGCCAAGGCATGATGGGCGGCGCGAAAGCGCATTACGATGGCATTGTCGCCTTCTCACAAACCGATTTCACCGAAGACCTGAAGAAGATCACCGTGCCTGTACTGGTGATGCATGGCGACGACGATCAGATCGTTCCTTACGCCGACTCCGGGCCACTCTCAGCCAAGCTCCTTAAAAACGGCACGCTGAAGACGTACAAGGACTACCCGCACGGCATGATCACGACGCAAGCCGACGTTATCAATGCCGACCTGCTCGCGTTCATCAAAGCGTAGACGACTTTCGCGGTAGCAAACCCACAAAAAGATAAGACAAAACAATGAGAAAAAATCATGCAATTCTGTTAAAGGCGGCCTTCATTGGTCCTACCGTCCGAGGAGGTTGGGCATGAAGATCGTGGTCATCGGAGGCACTGGCCTCATCGGAACAAAACTGGTAAACAATCTTCGCCACCGTGGCCAGGAGGTAGTTGCTGCGTCACCTTCCTCGGGCGTCAACACCTTTACTGGTGAGGGACTGGCTGAAGCGCTTAAAGGCGCTCAGGTCGTTGTTGACGTCGCGAATGCGCCATCGTGGGAGGACAAAGCCGTGCTGGAGTTTTTTGAAACGGCAGGGCGTAACTTACTTGCTGTGGAAGCGGCCA
>QHOM01000285.1 GCA_003218785.1 Verrucomicrobiota bacterium | reverse complement strand
TCGACCTCAACTATGAGGAAGACTCCCGCGCCGATGTGGACATGAACCTTGTCATGACGGCCGGCTATAAGTTGGTAGAGGTACAGGCCTCGGCAGAACGCCAGGTTTTTGATGAACAGCAACTCAGCAAGATGATTGGCCTAGCGCGGCAAGGCGTGCAATCGCTAATCGCAAAGCAGCAAGCCATCCTGAGCATGCTGACTCTGCGGCAGTAATTTCCACTCGCAACCTCGTGCTCACCTCCGCTTTTGTCGTGAAGGCGCGCCTCCGATAAAGCACTAGCGTTACACAGCCACGGAGACGCCTTGCTGAGAAGCGGTTCTTCTAAGCGACGTCTTTGGGGCCCTGGATGAAAGAGGTCCGGTTCCGCGAGCTTTGGATTTGCTGGCTATACTCCAGAGGTACATGGCTGCGTAGGCTCGCCAAGGCCGCCAAGCGTCACCGCGTTGCTCAAGCTCACGGAGAGTTTCCAAATCCAGGGCGCGCAGAAGACCGAGGTCGCCGCATGGAAACGCATCGGGTTCCCTGAGCGCTCGCATTGCCACGTATTGTGCTGTCCATTTTCCAATGCCGGGAATTTCACATAGCCGAGTCAGAAAATCGGCGGAGTCCACAATGCCTTCAAAACTTATCCGCCCATCGCAAACCATACGAGCGAGGGCCTGAATAGTGTCTGCTCGGGCCCGAGGCAGGCCTATACTGGCGAGCTTGGCCTTGGCAAGAACCTCGGGTGTGGGAAAAAGGTGTGTGAGTCCACTTGCTCCGTGAAAGGGCTGCCCGAAGGTTCTTACCAACAGCCTGGGACTCGTAGGCCGGGCTCAGCTTCAACCCGCTTTGCCAACACTGGGTCGGTTCTCAGACTCTGTACGATATACGCCCAGTCTGCATTTAGATCAAACATGGCGCGAATTCGCTCGGTAATAAGAAAAAGCGAACGTGGGTCGCCAAATTGAACACGCACGCCGAGCGCGTCGTTTCCTTCGTCGAGTGAGACCTCAACATAGCCATGGCTGCCGTGAAAGGAAATCGAACGCCGATAACTGCCAAGTTCCACCACTTCGACGCCCGGGGTGGCCCGGGGTGCGAGAAACGCCAGCATACCGTTCCAGTTATAGGGCGGGCGGAAACGAAGGCGGAAGAGGTACTGATTTTCCGGAAAGATGGTTGTCTGCCGCGCGAGCCGACGGATTTGAGTCGGGGTTCGATGATAAATCTTGCGGATGCCCGCATTGAATCTTCGTACGCAACCGAATCCCGAAGCCAGGGCAACTTGAGTCATCGGCAACCTGGTTTCATCGATAAGCTTTTTCGCAAAGTGCAGACGGCGGGTGTGAGCCACCGCACTGGGCGTCGCACCCAGGTGTCGGAGGAAGAGGCGGCGAAGATGGCGCGAGCCAACTCCCAGCCGCTCTGCAAGAACTTCCACTCCACCGTCCTCAAGGGCACTCTCATCAATCAGCCGCAAAGCTCGCGAAACTGTGTTTGAAGTTCCTAACCAAGCCGGAGTTCCGGGGGAGCATTCCGGCCGGCAACGCAGACAGGGGCGAAAACCCGCTTCAGCCGCTGCGGCGGCGCTAGGAAAGTAACGGACATTTTTTTCTTTGGCTGTAGGTGCAGGACAAATCGAGCGGCAATAGACTCTGCTGGTGAGCACGCCGATGAAGAACTTGCCATCGAAGCGCGCATCGCGCGACAGTCTCGCTCGCGAACATACCTGCCAATCCAAATTCATGTGTTTCGCGAACTGATGATAGTCCAACCCACAGAACAAATTGGACGTTTTCGGACCACACTCCAATACCTTCGATTTTTTCTTCACGGAAACCGGCACCCGACTCTTTCCACGGACAATCAGCCCGCAGTAACCCATCGGGAGTAGGGTCCGGAAACGTCCAACTGATGGGGAGCGGCGTCCGCAAACGTCCAACCTGGTTTTGCCAATCGATCTATTTTTGAGTCCGCGGGTGCACCGGTAACACCGGATCAATTAGCTCTTTTCCAGCAAGAAAGTCGCGCTAAGTCGCGAACGACGAAAGTGCAGACCGCAGTTCAGTCTTCGGCGCCAAAGGAGATTACATGAAATCCAGGATATTGATATGCATGACCGCGATGACCTTGTTTGTTGCGCTGGCTGTGCCAGTTCGGCTCGCCGCGCAATCCAATTACAGCGTAGTGGAGCTTGGCGAACTCGGCGGTACGGCAGGCTCAGCCAATGGCATCAACGATCGGGGATGGGTCACCGGCACCGATAATCTGGCGGGAGACTTGATGTCGGTCGCTACCCTTTGGCTGAACGGATCAGCCATTTCGCTGGGCACGCTCGGGGGACCAAACAGTGCTGTGGCGTGGCCGGTCAAGAATAACAATGGCGTGATCGTGGGAATCTCCGAGTTAGCAGACGCCGATCCCCTGGGAGAGAATTTTTCCTGTTGGCCGTTCTTCGCCGCGGCTGTTCCCACGGGGCGGATCTGCAAAGGTTTCCGTTGGCAGAACGGACAAATGATAGCGCTACCACCGTTCCCTGGCGGTTACAGCAGCTACGCCACCGGCGTCAATAACCGCGGTCAAGTGGTGGGGTGGGCAGAGAATGGTGTCCACGATCCAACTTGCGATCCCTCCTTCCAGATCTTGCAGTTCAGGGCGGTGATCTGGCAACCGGACGGCGCTATGCAGGAACTCCCACCGCTGCCTAGCGATAGCACCAGCGCCGCCACAGCAATCAATGACCTCGGCGAGGTAGTCGGCATCTCCGGAGATTGTGGTATTGCGGTGGGAGGTGTCAGCGCCAAACACGCCGTGCTTTGGCAAAACGGTGTTCCGATTGACCTTGGGAACATCGGAGGCGATGCCTGGAACACTCCCACGGCGATCAATAATCAAGGGACGATCGTCGGCTTCGCCAACACTGCCCCTGGAACTGCAAGAACTTTTGAAGCATTCATTTGGACCCAAGCAGGCGGCATGAAATCTCTGGGTAAGATTGCGGGCGATCTCCGCAGTACTGCCAACGGCATCAATGAAAAGGGCGAGATCGTAGGTCTGTCTAGAGGAGGGCCGTTCCTCTTTCGCGCGGTTCTGTGGCAGAACAACAAGTTGACCGACATGAACTCTCTGACTGTGCCGGGTTCGCCCTTTCTGCTCTTGGCGGGCGACATTGATCAGCAGGGTCATATTGTAGGGGAAGCGTTCCATCCAGATACGTTGGAGGCTCCTGGCTTCATAGCGACTCCGGTTCCTCCCGGAACTGCTGTATCCTCGGCGGTCCAGCCAAGCCCGCAGGGCAGTCTGCCCCAGAACGTCCGACGGCAGATTGAGCGGCGACTGGGCTTTGCTTCGGAATTGCTCCCATAACACCG
>QHOM01000284.1 GCA_003218785.1 Verrucomicrobiota bacterium | reverse complement strand
CCATATGAGAGTAGCGCATTTGATGAGAGTTCCCCTAACTAATTGCGATTTTGGGGGAGATACCCGGTGCACCGGTGTCGAACGTTCGGCCCTTTCACGCGGGGAAGTCACTTAGAGAACCCCGGCGTGACATGAGCCAAGTCCAGATCAGAGGCGTGCCTCGCATGCCGCTCCATTGACACCACCTCGAATTTCTCACCGAAGATATCCAGAACCCGGCTCACAAATGACACTTTGATTCCACTCTTGAGCTGCATGGCGGGGAAGAAACTCAGCTCTGAAACATCATCACAGCCAAGGAAATCAAGAGGATGGAGAAGCAAAGAGGGCTGGGTTCCGCTGCGGCGGCACATCTCAAGAGCAGTCCTGAAGTATGCAAGAGCCAGTGCAGCAGAGAAATTCGACAAGTAGAGCAAATAGCTGACGTGGATCGGCAACTTAAGGCCAGGCATGGTGGTCACGGGAATTTCGATCAACTCTCCTGCGGAAGAGCGCCAACGATATGCCTTCGTAGATCGCAACCCATCGGCGAAAGACCCGAACAAATTCTTTCGTTCCTTTAATTCAGTTTCCGAAAGACGGCTCTTCATGAAGTAATAGGCTCGCGCCAACGGGCCCAGATAGGTGGGGAAGGTTGACGCATCGTAAAGATAGCCGCGACGAGTGAGCAGCTCTATTAGATCATTGGAGAGGCTGAAGCCCGGCCCCCGAAACCCGATCGGCTTTCGACCAGTCGCTCGCTCAATCGATCCCTCCGCCTTTTCGATTTCTGTTGCCAGTTGTTCCTGCGAATACAAATGGAGCCAGGGCTCGTGATGGAAGGAATGGTTGCCGATTTCGTGTCCTGCCGCCGCAATGGAGAGTAGGACATCATGATTACGATCCTGCTCCGCATCGAGACCGACCACAAAAAAGGTAATTGTCAGACCTCGATCCTTCAGTAGCTGAAGCACACGGGGGATCACGATATTCAAATACGACGGGAGCGATTCCCAACCCGGGTCCCCATGCGTCTTCATGTAGGACCATTGGTTATCGAGATCCAGTGAAAGGCTGGCCAGAGGTTTAGGCTCTTGCATGTTCCGCCCTTTCAGCATCGGACACGCTGGAAAGCAATTCTGGCACCGTGCGCTCGGCTAACTGAACCGTTTCATTTACATTCAGCGTCCCGTTAATGATATGTGCGGAGTTCACAATGTGAACGCCCGGAGCCGAGGTCGACATGGCGGGCAATTCCCGGGAATAATTCAGAGTGGGGATCGCAAACACGTAGCGCACGCGGCTGATCTGGAAACTCAAGACATCGGCCCGATCGAAATTGGGATACATTTTCGCCAACGCAGTCAGGAACATCTCCCTGATTTCTTGGTCTGTCTTGTTGAACAAAGGATCGTTCGGCGCCACATACTTGGGAAGGTAAACCAGCGCATTCCCTCCAAAGTGTTTGCGGTCTACCAAAGCTGACATCTCGATTACCGCGGTGAATGGCACCCAGGTGTCGGTAATGTTCGTCACGTAGTACCCGGCGAGCGGCTTCTTGAGAAGGACGGAAACGCAGACGATGCCCTGATACTGAATCCCTCGAAGCTTTCTCTTTTCCTCGGCGGAGAGCTGTGGGCAAATATCGGCAGCAACGGGGCCTGGAGTAGTGAGCACTGTTCGATGGAATGTAAACTGCTCGCCGCCTTCAAAGATGAGGCTCACGCCGTTACTGGAGGATTCGACACGTTTCGCACGATAGTTCAGTCTGATCGTCACACCGGCCTGCTCCAACTCTCTAGCCAATGAATCGAGGATTCGCGCGTAACCACCTGGCACGTATCCGAACATCTCCTTCTTCATGCCTGAGCGCCGAGCCGCGTACATCCGCGCAATGATGGCCCAAATGAAGGCGGCGGAGGCTTTCTTGTAGTTTTCACTCAGCTTGGCGCGCAACAATGGCAGCCAAATTCTTTCGGTCGTGCGGTCGCCTGACCACTGCCTGAGCCAGTCTTCCACCTTGATCTGCTCGAGTGACTCCCAGTCTCTGATTCGTGAAGCGTAGAAGATAGTGAAACCCAACCGGAGCTTGTCCCACAATCCGAGAGGAGGGAAACGCAGGAACTCAAGTGTGTTCGACATCGAGTACAGCTTTCCGTCCGTATAGAAGCCAGTTTTTGTCTGCACCCAGTGGATCTCCCGTTCCAAGTCTAGTTCTGAGAGCAGGGCTCGAAGGTAGGTATCGGACAAAAGCGTGACGTGGTAGTGGCGGTCCCAGACAACGTCGCCCAGCTTCCAGGCGCTGGCCAGGCCACCGAGTTGCCCAGCGCCCTCGAACAACGTGACCAGATGCCCGCGCTGCGCCAGACGAAGCGCGAGCGTCATCCCCAACATGCCACCGCCTACGATGCCCCAGGATTGTGAATCTGGCTCCACGTTTGTCCTTGAGGCTCAGCTGGGTGGATTCAATTCGGTGATGGAGCCACGATTGCAGGCGTAAGGCAGGCCGCAGGCGGGGCAGGTGAGTTTGTGTTCGGCGTCTAATTCGAGATTCGAAATTAACGCCAGCACCTTGCCGC
>QHOM01000283.1 GCA_003218785.1 Verrucomicrobiota bacterium | reverse complement strand
AACAGAAGAGAACAGAGCTAACTGAGGTCAAATTCTCGGTTTCCGTGCCTCTGTTTCCTCAGCGACCTCCTGTTCAACCCTCAGGCTCCTGTGCGCAGCCGTCCGAGGCGGCCGCGTTGCTCATTGGTCAAAGATCCATGAAGGATATTCTCCCTCCTCGCGCCTTGCCGCAGCGCCAAATCTCTGGCAACGCACTCGCTCGCTATTTATGAGATGGGTTCACGGAGAGGGTGATGAGGTAGTGTTGGGAGTGGTGGCCTTAAGTTTCTTAAGAAAGAAGGCCTTTATGTCTTTGAATTCTCCTGCGTGGGAGTTGTTTGAAACAACCCTGACGCCAGATGCATCTACTTCTATTGTTCGGTGAAGGGTTCCCGATCTGTCCGTAAGCCAGGCGGTGCCCAGGGAGTAAATTCTCATCTTGTTATCTGCTATGGTCTTGAGCGCAGAAAGGACGATGCCTTTTTGGATGGGATTCGTGCTGACAGCAAATGCGCGACTAATACCGTCGTTCGAGGTACGAAATGACTTTAGTTTCACTGGAAGACGGTCACTGCCAAGTCCAAGTGTGGCCGCTATTTCTGCGGCTATTGATTCTACAGTGCCTTGAGAAAGCACCCATTCTTCCACTTTGGAAAGGTCGGCCTGGTCAGAATAAGGAGGTGTTGGAGCAGGATTCTGAGCCTTCAGTGTAATTGTGGCGAGAGAAATAACGAATACGAACAATGTGGAACGAGAAACAGTATTCATGTGCGCAGCCGGCATCGAATTTATGCAGGAGATACGAACATAATCAAGTCGAAACAATGCGCAGCCCGACTGACCGCGTCAAGGCTACCTCGATGGCAAAGCACGATATGATGAAGACATACGCGATGCGCCGTCAACCGGTAGCTATGAAGAATCTACCAGGCGATCGAGAGATTTAAAAAACGACAATTCTGAAGAGGAGAGAACAGAGCTAACTGAGGAAAGTTCCCTGGTTTTAGCGCCAAAGGCGCTGTCTCATGCGAGCCTGGGGCATCGCCCCAGGAATCCGATTGTCCGATTAACCTAAGCGCTGAAAGCGCGTCTCAATTCGCCGGATGGTTTCTATTCCAAAGATACCGTTCCTCGAAATAGCGCCATGCCTACGGAGCAATCCGGAAGTGAATCGCGCTTTCAGCGCTGGGGTTTTGTTGAGCTGCCATGAATCCTGGGGCGCTACCCCAGATTCACCACGGCGAATCCGTCCTGTGGCGGACTCGCGCTGAATGCTGCGCCGTTGGCGCGCAACACATACGCAGCGCCGTGGCCCCCGTTTGCACATTTATGAGATGGCGTGTGCGAACGGATGAGCGAGCTGACTCAACAGGAGAGGGCAGAGTCACCAAAAGAGCTGTGCCTCTGTTTCCTCAGCGGCCTCCTGTTCAACCTCCGGGACCGGGTACTACGCGGTAGTAAACTCCGTTTGCGCCGTAGGCCGCGCTGAACCAAGTATTGCCACACAAGTAGTAGGTCGTGCCCTGGACTGTGGGAGTAATGCAGCCCGCAGGTAGCGTCGCAGCGATCTGGCCCACGCTATAAGTGGGCGTAGCTGCCGCGCCGCTGCTGGTTGTTGCGCCGGCACTGTAGCCAGCATTATAAGCGTTCGAAGTAGCAGCGGCTGTGTTGGCCGATGCCGCAGCCGCTGTGACCGCGGCACCCGTGACCGCTGCGGCGCCCGCTACGGCAGCGCCGGCGGCCCAGCCACCGCAGTTGGCGCACCCTGCTCCGTAATAGTTGACCGTCGTGGGCGGATGATAGCCATAGTAGGCTGTGGGCGGATGATACGCAGTGCCGTAGCCATAAGCGCCGGTGTGATACGCGCCCTGGCCATAAGCGGCGGACGTGGTACCACCGTAAACGTTCGTATGCGTCGCGCCCTGCCCATACTCGCCGGACGTAGTCCCGCCGTAGGTATTGGTGTGGGTTGTGCCACCCCCATAGGCGTGCGACGTGCTGCCACCGTAGGTGTTAGTATGGCTCGTGCCCTCTCCGTACTCGTGTGACGTGCTGCCGCCATAGGTGTTGGTGTGGCTCGTGCCGCCGCCGTAAGAGTGCGATGAGCTGCCGCCGTAGGCGTTGCTATGGCTCGTGCCCTGTCCGGCG
Organism: Verrucomicrobiota bacterium; assembly: GCA_003218785.1. Classification (GTDB taxonomy): domain Bacteria; phylum Verrucomicrobiota; class Verrucomicrobiia; order Chthoniobacterales; family UBA10450; genus Udaeobacter. The sequence goes on along the minus strand of QHOM01000283.1, from coordinate 614 downwards.
GTGTGTGACGTGCTGCCACCGTAGCGGTTGCTGTGGCTTGAGGATCCATAGCTGTGCGACGAGCTACCGCCAAAACTGTTAGCGTGCCCAAAAGCGAAGACAACCTCGCATGGGAGCAGCGTGATCATAAGACTTACCAATCCAACGATAATCTTTTTCATAATGGTTTTCTAATCTGGGTCTACTGTTCTTTAGGTGGCTTACCCTTTGCCGGAGGCTCGGCGCCCGGAGAAGGCTCCGGATGTGGATGAGCGAACGGCATCGGGTTCGCGCTGGCCGCCTTCGACGACCCAAAGGTATCCGCCGGAATCGCTGCGTCAAGCTGCCAATCGGACAGTATCAAGTTATGGCGGAGTCGCTCCGGGTCGTCGAGATAAATCGCATGAAGCAACCGGGGCAGCTTATCTTCAGCCCCGATCCAGATCTGCACGAACACTCCCTTGTCGACATATGCCAGCATGTCCGTTGTCGTTTGGCCGACCACACGGGACTGGCCGATGTAGTAGGCGAGCGTCAACCCTTCCGCCATGTCCTTGTAAGGATCGGCGACAATCAAGTCGGTAAAGGTAAAGTATATCGCCGCGGAGTGGTAGGCGGCCTCCAGGGCCGCGTCG